>CACZRH010000190.1 GCA_902783455.1 uncultured Lachnospiraceae bacterium
GAGAAGCTGACCGAATCAAAAGATTCTGCGGATTATTCCGTGGAAGTAGCGGAATCGGAATTTGTGCACCCTTCTTATTTCGAGTTTCTGTTTGCCATGGCGGCAGATTATTTTGCAAAGAAAGTATGCGACTATGTGGTTTTCGAAACAGGGCTGGGTGGACGGCTGGATGCAACGAATGTCATCACTCCCGTGGTGTCCGTGATTACATCCGTCGGTTTTGACCATATGCAGGTTTTGGGAAATACGATAGAAGAAATAGCCGGGGAAAAAGCCGGAATTATAAAGCCGGGCGTTCCCGTGGTATTTAATACCGGCTCTGAAGATGCGGACCGGGTAATACTTCGTACCGCAGAAAAAAAAGGCAGCAGAGCAATCGATGCGGTGAAGGCATTTGAAGAGTTGCCGGATGCGCTGAAAGAAGCCGTGGAAGATTTTGCTGTCGCACAGCCTGCAGTATATCAAAGTGACAATGCAACGACAGCTGTAGTTGCATCTTATGAGATCCTGGGAATCGGGGAAAGATTTGTCCGCCCTGCGCTGGAACGGTTTTACTGGCCCGGAAGAATGGAGTTTCTTGCTGACGGCATCGTAATTGACGGAGCCCACAACGAGGATGCGGCAAAGCAGTTTGTGAAATCGCTTCGGGAGCTGATGAAAAACGGCGGAAATGGCGGGGTAAAAAACAACGGAGAAAGCAGCGAGAAAAGTGATAAAAATAGTAGTGAGAAAAAAGGTGGCTGGAAGAAATTAAGTCTTCTGTTTGCGGTCTGCGCGGATAAGGATTATGAAGACATTATCCGTATACTCTGCGAGGGACTGGATTTGGAAGATGTCTATGTGGCGGAGCTTGCTTCGGGAAGAAAGGCATCGGCGCAGATTGTGGGAAGCCTTTTTCAGAATTATCGTCCGGCGGGAGAATACTGGGATACCTATTATTTTAACAATGTCGAATCCGCATGGAAGCTTGCGGTTTCGGAGCGGACGGAGGATACCCTGCTTGCGGTGGTGGGATCACTGTATCTGGTAGGGGAGATAAAAGCACTGATTTCCGGGCAGTCATAACAGTAAATGTTATTTGATTTTAATGCAGATGGTGAATTGCTTCATAAACGCGAAAGTTGATTAGTTTTTGCCGGCAAGTTTTTTTCGGTTCGATGATTCAAATGCGTATAATTATGATACAATTAAAAACGAGCAAAAAATAACCGGGTGGTTAGCGGGAATTGTGAGGCGACTTGTGAAATGCAAAAATGACACAACAACCCCGTCACCATGTGTCAAAAAACAAAAATGACACAATAACCCCGTCACCTAGTGTCAAAATGGGAAGGGAAAGATTATGAAGCACGGATTTATTAATGTTGCCGCAATATCGGTACCTGTGAAAGTAGCGAGTCCGAAGGAAAATGCGGAAAAAATCATCGAACTGATAAAAGAGGCGGGCAACGATAAGGTCAAGGTAATTGTATGCCAGGAGCTTTGTATTACGGGATATACCTGCGGGGATCTGTTTTTCCAGGGAACACTTTTGAAATCCGCGAGAGAGGCGCTTTTGGAAATTGCAAAGCAGACAGCGGATGTGGATGCGCTGATTTTTGTCGGACTTCCCTTGGAAGTGGACGGAAAGCTTTATAATGTGGCGGCGGCATTGTCTCACGGAGAGATTCTGGCGTTCATTCCGAAAACGTTCCTTCCGAATTACAACGAATTCTATGAAGCCAGATACTTTGCAGTTGGTCCGAGGGAAGCTGTGGATATTGTATTCGAGGGAAGTGTTGTTCCGTTCGGACGAAATATATTACTGGAATGCAGCAGCATGAAGGGGCTGGTTGTCGGATGTGAGATTTGCGAGGATGCCTGGGTGGCACATTCTCCGTCCATGGACCATGCACTTGCGGGTGCTACCGTGATTGCGAATCTTTCCGCATCCAGTGAGACGGTCGGAAAGAGCGAATATCGGGAAAAAATGCTCGAAGCGTTATCCTGCAGACTGATCTGCGCTTATATTTATGCGGCGGCAGGAGAAGGAGAGTCCAGTCAGGATCTGGTATTCGGCGGAAACAACATCGTTGCGGAATACGGGGAAATCCTTAAGGAAACAAGGATTTTTGACTACAATATCACGGCAGCCGCTACAATAGATATTGAAAAATTGCAGATGGTTCGCAGAATCAATAATACATTCGTTTCGGATCTGACAGAGGAATACGTTGTTCTGCCGTTTGCACTGGAAGTGGAAGAAACCGAACTTCGCCGTGATTTCCCGGGCTTTGTTCCGGAAGGCAGTTCAGCGCTTGATGAAAGATGCGAAACCATTCTTTCGATACAGGCACGCGCACTGATGAAACGTCTTACTCATATTAACTGTAAGAAGGTTGTGCTGGGACTTTCCGGCGGTCTTGATTCCACGCTGGCACTTTTGGTCTGCAAGAAGGCCTTTGAAGAGTTAAAGCTTGATCCGGCCGGTATTATCGGTGTTACGATGCCGGGATTCGGAACGACGGGAAGAACCTATCAAAATGCCTGCCGGATGGCAAGACTCGTCGGCGCGACATTGAAGGAAATCAGTATTAAGAAGGCTGTGGAAGTGCATTTTGAAGATATCGGACAGGATCCCGACAATCATGACGTAACGTATGAAAATTCACAGGCCAGAGAGCGTACACAGATTCTAATGGATCTGGCAAACAAGGAAAATGCCCTGGTAGTCGGTACCGGTGATATGTCGGAGCTTGCACTCGGCTGGGCAACCTATAACGGCGATCATATGTCCATGTACGGCGTGAATGCCGGCGTACCGAAAACGCTGGTACGTCATTTGGTTGATTATTACAGCTGCTCCATAAAGGAAGATAATTATTATTGGGAAGAAGACGAGAGTAAGAAGGAGAGAGACCTCGAATTAAAGGCAGTTTTGCAGGATGTTCTCTCCACACCGGTAAGCCCGGAGCTGCTTCCGCCGAAGGACGGAGAGATTGCGCAGGTGACCGAGGATTTGGTCGGCCCTTACGAGCTGCATGACTTTTTCCTGTATTACATGCTTCGTTGCGGTTATGAGCCGGATAAGATTTTCCGGATTGCCCGTAAGGAATTCGCATTGACTTATGATGCTGAGACTATTTTAAAATGGCTGAAGACATTTTACCGCAGATTCTTTGCACAGCAGTTCAAACGTTCCTGTATGCCGGACGGCGTAAAGGTCGGAAGCGTGGCACTTTCTCCGAGAGGCGATTTGAGAATGCCTTCGGACGCATGTGCAAAAGCATGGCTTGAGAAGCTGGATGAGATTGTGATTGAGGAATTTCACTTTCCGGAAATATAGTTAAGGAAAAAATAGAGAAAGATAGTATTTGAAGAGAGAATAGAATGAAAAAGGGCTTTCGGGAAAACCGAAAGCCCTTGGCATTTTGAGTGATTTTTAAATGATATAATGCAAAACCTTGGCGATTACCCATATAGTGCCGATGGCCAAAAACGGCAGGGTTGCAACACAGTTTAAAACCAGGCCGACATAGGCAAGCGGCAGCTCTTTGTCTTTCTGGATGGTGCGAACGGCCAGGCATATACCGATAATCGGGCAAATCATGACTGCCCCGAGTAAAATTGTACCGTAGAAAATCGACGCCAATCCGCCGATTAACCCGCAAACAAGTGAAATGATGCCGAGAATCATGGAATTTCTCGCGTTGTTTTCATCTTCCAGATAATGCTGCTGCTTTGGTTCGCGGTAGTTGTACCGGTAGGGAGCCCCGACAAACGGGCTTTTGACCTGTCCGTTGTACGGGGGTGGATTCTGTCCGCCGTACATATTGGGGTTCTGGCAGTTGTAAGGCGGTTGTCCTCCGTACATATTTGGATTCTGCCCGTTTAATGCGTTTGGATTCGGAGCGCCGTACAAATCAGGATTCTGCGGGCCGTAAGCCTCCTGCTTATAGTCGGATTCTCCAACCGGCTGATTGGCCGGTATATAGCCGTAGTCATACCCGTAATCATATCCGCCGTCATTGGAGCCTTTGTAACGGGCGGTGTCGGAGTATTCCTCGTCGCTTCCACTGAAACTGTATGGGTCATATTGCTGATTTCTGATTTTATCGTCCATTTCATTCGCCTATTATTTCCGGTCACGAAAATTTCACGATTCCACTCAAATCCTATCATATTGCAGGTTAATTGTAAACGCGGCGAACCTAAAGTTTGCGTTAGGGGGGATTTTATGCTATAATCTAACGGACTATCCGAACAGGATGGGTTTTTATCATGTCGAAATACAGGAAAAATACAGATAGAAATATAGCAGTTTTATGTTTTTCGGAGTTGGAATTTTATGAAAAAAACAAGTATTAAAAATCTTATAAAAGGAGTTGCGGCTGCAGGAATTTCCGTTGTGATGCTTGTTGCTACGCCTATGTCCGTTCTGGCGGATCCGACCACGGATGCAAAGAAAGCGGAGCAGGACAGACAGGAAGCGGCATTAAAACAGTCGATTGCGGAGAACCAGAATCAGCTGAATCAGATTAACAACCAGATGGGAAATCTGCAGAATCAGCAGAATGCCGTAAACAGCCAGATTTCCGCATTAAACGGACAGGTTGCCGAGCTGATGGGAAATATCAGCATTCTCGAATCCGATATTCAGATGACCGAGAATGAAATCTACGAGACCAATCTCGAGCTGGAAGATGCGATTCAGCGGGAAAATGACCAGTATGATGCAACCATGACCAGAATTCGTTGCATGTATGAGCAGGGCGAAACGAATTACGTTACGCTTCTTGTCATGTCATCATCGCTCAGCGAATTCCTTTCCAATGCGGAATACATTGAAAAGGTATATCAGTATGATCAGAATCTTCTGAATGAATACCAGGAAACCAAGCATCAGGTTCAGCTGCTGAAGGAAGAGCTGGAAATCAAGCAG
Source organism: uncultured Lachnospiraceae bacterium (assembly GCA_902783455.1). Classification (GTDB taxonomy): domain Bacteria; phylum Bacillota; class Clostridia; order Lachnospirales; family Lachnospiraceae; genus UBA3766. The sequence goes on from CACZRH010000190.1 coordinate 4,922, forward strand.
GATGACTTAGAAGCAGAAAAGTCTGATCTGGAGGACCAGAAGGCAGAGCTTGATGTCAAGCTTTCCGGACTTCGTTCGATTGCGGCCGATTACGAGGCACAGATTGCTTCCGCGAGAAGACAGGCCGATGCTTATGTGGCGAAGATCAAAGCGCAGAATGAAGAAGTCAGAAAAATCGAAGCGCAGCGTGCTGCCCTGTTGAAAGAGGAGCAGGACAAAGCCAAGAAAGCAAATCAGGCGACACAGACAGCTGCGAAAACCACGACGACTGCAGCAAATCCCAATCCGGGTGCCGTGGGCGGAACCGCCATTATGACCGGAAACATCGTATCGGCAGGACCGAATGCGAAATTCCATGGAGCACAGTATCAGGTGGATGTCGGTGTGATCACGAACGCGCCCGGCTCGGAACGAGGCAAGGAAGTTGCAATGTATGCCATCCAGTTCCTCGGAAATCCGTACGTGCACGCGGGACGTTCCTTAATTACCGGTACGGACTGCTCCGGATTTACCTCCCTTGTATACAAACATTTCGGCATTAATATCTCGCCGGGTGTTGCTTATCAGAAAAATGAAGGCCGTCACGTGGATGCCTCCGATTTACAGCCCGGTGATGTCATTATTTATCCCGGACATGCAGCTTTGTATTTAGGAAGCGGAAAAATTATTCATGCATCTTCTTCCGCAACCGGAATCAAGATTTCAAACTGGAATTACCGTGCTTATTCGGATATCCGCCGAATGTTGCCGTAACTTCCTTTCATACTTTACTTGAATAAAGTAGGGAAAGGTGCTACAATTACTTTTTGTGCGACTATTCCGGATTTTTGATGGTTAAAAATCATATGCCCGGACTGATTGAATGCAATCGGTCCGGCATATTTAAGGAAGTGGTTTTTCGTTTATGGAAAGAAAATTTTATATCGTATGTGGGCATTACGGATGCGGCAAATCCAATTATTCCATCAATTTGGCCCTTGAACTTGCGGCGAAAGGCCGGAAAGTGATTCTGATGGATCTCGATTTGGTCAATCCGTATTTCTTATCGTCAGGATATAAGGATATGCTCGAGGAAAAGGGCATTCAGGTGATTGCACCGATGTTTGCGAATTCCAACGTGGAAACGCCTGCGCTTCCTGCGGAAATGAATCTGGTTTTCGAAACCGATAAGGATGTCGTAATGGACGTCGGCGGTGACGATGCGGGATCGGTGGTGCTGGGACGCTATCATGAGCAGCTTGCGGCGGTGGATTATGAGATGATTTATTTAATCAATCATTACCGAAATCTTACGGCAAGCCCCGAAGAGACGGCCGAGGTGCTTAAGGAAATCGAAGCGGCGTCAAGATGTAAGGCCGGCTGCGTGATTGCAAATTCGCACTTAAAGCAGGATACGGATTACGAAACCGTCAAAAATGCGATTCCCTACGCAAAAGAAACGGCGGCGATTTTGAATCTTCCGTTAAAGGCGGTGACGATTCCGGCGTATCTGACAAAGGACGACCGAGTGAGGGGCCTGATGGAACAAGAAGACGTGAACTGGTATCCGGTGGAGATATATGTGAAAGCCCCGTGGGAATGAAATGTAACGGCGGCAATTTTTTATAAAAATGCGAAGGCCGGAAGTTCATTTAATTAAGTAAAAAATGTGTTTTAGATAGAAAGAAAGCGAGGAAGAATTATGGCAAAAGTAACAATTGACGAGAGCATCTGCAAGGGTTGCGGAATGTGTGTCAATGCCTGCCCGAAGAATTTGCTTGAGCTTGCAAAGGACCACATTAATGCAAAGGGATATCATCCCGCAACCATGACCGATATGGAAAGCTGTGTCGGATGTGCATCCTGCGCAATTATGTGCCCTGATGTTGCAATTACGGTAGAGCGGTAAAAAGACAGGGGAAGACCTCAAAAGAAATAACAGAGTAAATGCGGGGACAGTCCCAATCAGAAATTATTGACAAAAGTTAAAATCGGGGAGAATGGAAAAGTTTCCCCCATAAAAAGGAGAACAAAAATGGCAGAAAAAGTATTAATGAAAGGAAACGAAGCTTTGGCAGAAGCTGCAATCCAGTGTGGCTGCAAGCATTACTTCGGATATCCGATTACACCGCAGACGGAAGTTGCGGCATACATGTCCAAACGCTTACCGAAGGAGGGCGGTGTATTCCTTCAGGCTGAGTCTGAAATCGCAGCAGTGAATATGGTACTCGGTGCAACAAGTGCCGGCGTACGTGCAATGACATCCTCTTCTTCCCCCGGAATCAGCTTGAAATCCGAGGGCGTATCCTACATCGGCGGTTCCGATCTTCCGGCGCTGATTATCAACGTACAGCGCGGCGGCCCGGGACTCGGCGGAATTCAGCCTTCCCAGTCGGATTACTGGCAGGCAACCAAGGCACTCGGCCACGGCGATTTTCAGCTGTTTGTTTTAGCACCTTCCACCATTCAGGAAATGGTAGACTTCGTATCTTTGGCATATGAAGTAGGTGAAAAATACAGAGTACCCGCAATGATTCTTTCCGATGGTATGTTAGGTCAGATGATGGAGCCGGTTGAGTTCCCTCAGAAAAAAGACGAGCCCGTTGCGGAAAAGCCCTGGGCAACCAACGGACATAAGGGTCAGAGAAAGAAAAATATCATCAATTCTCTTTATATTCAGCCCGAAGAACTCGAGAATCTGATTAAAGAGCGTTATGAAAGATATGAGAAGATTAAGGCAGAAGAGCAGAGAGCGGAAGAGTTCATGATGGATGATGCGGATGTGGTTGTTGTAGCATTCGGCGCATCCTCCAGAGTTTCCCGTTCCGCAGTTATGCAGGCAAGAGCGGAAGGCATCAAGGCAGGTCTGATTCGCCCGATTACCCTTTGGCCGTTCCCTGACAAGACAATTGAAAAGCATGTTGATCACACCAAAGAGTTCTTATGCGTGGAAATGAA
>CACZRH010000191.1 GCA_902783455.1 uncultured Lachnospiraceae bacterium
AACGCACTGGAAGGAAACAGCAAAGAGAAATGTGATACATCCGATGCAAAATTCCAGTCGGAAGAGAGCGGAATCGCTGATTTTGTAGGTGATGAAGATACCATCATCGGACAGATCCGCGAACTCGTTTCTTTCCTTCCCGCTAACAACGAGGAAGAAGCTGAGGAAGTTGCAACAAACGATTCCTTAAACCGTGCTTGCGGAAATATCGAAGCAGGTTACAAGGATGCGGCTTTGGCATTTGCGGATATCGCAGATGACAACGCATTCTTAGAGGTTAAGGCAGGATACGGAAAGCAGATGGTTGTCGGCTTCATTAAATTAGACGGCTTAACAATCGGCTGCGTAGGTAACCGTTCCGTTATCTATGATGCAGAAGGCAAGGAAGCAGAGAAGTTTGACGAAGCTCTTACCGTTAACGGTTGTGTAAAAGCAGCAGAGTTCATCAATTTCTGTGATGCATTTTCCATTCCCGTTCTTTCCTTAACAAATGTAAAAGGATATTGCGCATGCAAGTGTGCAGAGAAGAGAATCGCAAGAGCGGTTTCCAAGTTAACCTATGCATTCGCAAATGCTTCCGTTCCCAAGGTAAACGTAATCCTGAAGGAAGCTTACGGAAGCGCTTATGTTTCCATGAACTCCAAGGCAATCGGCTGCGACGTAACCTTCGCATGGGAAGATGCAAAGATCGGAACCATGGATGCGAAAATCGCAGCAAAAATTATGTATGACGGCGAAAGCGCTGATGTGATTCAGGGCAAGGCAAAAGAATATGCCGAACTTCAGAATTCCGCTATGAGCGCTGCAAAGAGAGGATATGTTGATTACATTATCGCTCCCGCAGATACCAGAAAATACGTAATCGGTGCATTTGAAATGTTATATTCCAAGCGCGAAGACCGCCCCGCAAAGAAGCACGGAACAGTATAAAAGGAAGGTGGTAAAAGGATGAAAAAACAGATTACAATCATGCTTTGCGTAATCCTTTCGGTTTTCCTTTTTGCAGGCTGCCAGGAGAAAGTTTTCGAAATGCCGGGTGCCGACAGAACACAGATTGTCCAGAATATTTACGGTATTACGGACGCAATCGTCGGTACGGTTTCGGAGGACGGATCCGATGTTATAACTGAGGCAAAGAACCAGGACTGGTATGCGGAATACCTCGAATATGACAGAAAGCAGTGGGGATTTAAGGCAGAAGAATTTAAAGAAAATGCGGATTTGGAATTCAAATCCCAGAATGTTTTTAACAATGCCGTAAATTCCTATATCAAAGCAGAACCGGATGCGGGCAAGGCTATTAAACTTGATATCAATTCGCTTGAAATCGGTTACGGTAAAGACGGCGGATATGAAGTCACCATTGATTTGGACTGCGCCACCAGAGACGTTCAGATGGCTCTTTCCTATAATACGGAAATGCAGGTAACAAACGCTGCATTTAACGTACAGTACAGTATTGCAGAGAATCTTCAGAAAGCAGGTCTGAATACCTTACTCGGTATGGGAACCGTATTCGCCATCCTGATTCTGATTTCCTTAATTATTTCCCTGTTCGGAATTTTCCCGAAAATCGAAGCTGCAAAGAAAGCAAAAGCAGCAGCAAAGAAAGTGGAAACTCCCGCAGCGGCTCCTGCTCCGGCAGTTGCAGCACCCGTAGTGGAAGAGGAACTTTCCGACGATCTGGAACTTGTAGCGGTAATTGCTGCCGCTATCGCAGCATATGAAGGAAGCGAAGATGCTTCCGGCTATGTAGTAAGAAGCATCAAGAAATCAAAGAAATGGCATAACGCCTAATCATACAGGAGGATATCAAAATGAAAAATTATACCATTACCGTAAACGGAAATGTATATGATGTAGTTGTAGAAGAAGGCGCTTCCACAGGCGCTCCCGTAGCTGCAGCACCCGTTAAGAAGGCAGCTCCCGCAGCAGCACCCGCAGCAGCTCCCAAGAAAGCAGCAAGCGCAGGCGCAGGAAGCATCAAGGTTGAAGCAGGTGCGGCAGGAAAGGTTGTTAAGATTGCCGCAAATGTAGGAACCGCAGTAAAGAAGGGTGATGCAGTTGTTATCATCGAATCCATGAAGATGGAAATCCCTGTAGTAGCTCCCGAAGACGGAACCGTAGCAAGCATTGACTGCGCAGCAGGAGATACGATTGAAGCAGGTGCATTACTTGCAACTTTGAACTAATTGATGAAGCATGCGTTCGTGAGAACGGACGATTTTAACTAGGAGGAAAACTAACAATGAGTTACGTTATCGATACGTTAGATAATCTGCTTCATCAGACAGCTTTCTTGAATCTGACCTGGGGAAACTACATCATGATCGCAGTAGCATGTGTGTTCCTTTTCCTGGCCATTAAGAAAGAGTACGAGCCCCTTTTACTGGTACCGATTGCATTCGGTATGCTGCTCGTAAATATCTATCCCGATATCATTGCTCCCTGGAGCGAGGATTCGGCGGGCGGATTACTCTATTATTTCTACATTCTGGACGAATTCGCAATTTTACCGTCCTTGATTTTCATGGGTGTAGGTGCAATGACGGACTTCGGACCCCTGATTGCAAACCCCAAGAGCTTCT
>CACZRH010000192.1 GCA_902783455.1 uncultured Lachnospiraceae bacterium
AAACAAAGAAATCCCTTACAAAATTTACTTAGAAGAAAGCGAGATGCCGAAGGCATGGTACAATGTCCGTGCGGATATGAAGAATAAGCCGGCTCCGCTTTTGAATCCGGGTACCGGAAAGCCGATGACGGCGGAAGAACTCAGCGGAGTATTCTGTGACGAGCTGGTAAAACAGGAACTGGATAACGATAATGCATACATTGAGATTCCCGAGGAAATCCGGAACTTTTACAAAATGTACCGTCCTTCTCCTTTAGTACGTGCGTATTGTTTAGAGGAGAAGCTTCAGACACCTGCTAAGATTTATTATAAATTTGAAGGCAACAATACAAGTGGATCCCATAAATTAAATTCCGCAATTGCGCAGGCATATTATGCAAAGAAGCAGGGCTTAAAGGGTGTTACGACCGAGACCGGTGCAGGTCAGTGGGGAACCGCACTTTCCATGGCATGCTCTTATCTGGGACTTGACTGCAAGGTATTCATGGTAAAGGTTTCCTATGAGCAGAAGCCCTTCCGCCGTGAAGTGATGAGAACCTACGGTGCGTCCGTAACCCCGTCCCCTTCCATGGATACCGAAGTCGGCCGTAAGATTTTGGAAGAGTTCCCCGGAACCAACGGTTCTTTAGGTTGCGCAATCTCCGAGGCTGTGGAAGTTGCGGTAAAATCCGAGGGCTATCGTTATGTACTCGGAAGTGTTTTAAACCAGGTACTTCTGCATCAGTCCGTAATTGGTTTGGAGACCATGGCTGCACTGAAAAAATATGACATCAAGCCGGATATGATTATCGGTTGTGCCGGCGGCGGATCAAACCTTGGCGGATTGATTTCCCCGTTCATGGGAGAGAAGTTAAGGGGTGAGGCAGATTACAGAATCATTGCGGTAGAACCCGCAAGCTGCCCGAGCTTTACAAGAGGAAAATACGCATATGACTTCTGCGATACCGGAAAGGTATGTCCTCTTGCAAAAATGTATACCTTGGGTTCCGGCTTTATTCCGGCTCCGAACCACGCCGGAGGACTTCGTTATCACGGCATGAGCTCCATTCTTTCCCAGCTTTATGATGATGGCTTAATGGAAGCAAGATCGGTTCGTCAGACCGATGTCTTTGCGGCAGCGGAAGAGTTTGCAAGAGTGGAAGGAATCCTTCCCGCTCCGGAAAGCTCCCATGCAATCCGTGCAGCAATCGATGAAGCGTTGAAGTGCAAAGAAACCGGAGAAGAGAAGACCATCGTATTCGGTTTAACCGGTACCGGCTATTTCGATATGTATGCATACGAGGCATTCCATGACGGAAAGATGACGAATTATATTCCGAGCGATGAAGAAATCGCAGCTTCCCTTGCAAAGCTTCCGAAGGTGGAAGGATAATTCAGGAAGGCTGAATGGAATCTTTTTAAAACAGAAAACAGGGCTTTCGGAGGTTACTCTTCCGAAAGCCTTTTTTCATTTTTCTCCGACACCAAATACGACCATTTTCCACCCAATAAGGCTTTTTTAATTTGCTATTTTGTGGTAAAATTGATTTTGTGGAGGGTTATATGGAGAAGATTGTTTATTTTGATTATTCGGCAATCATAATTCTCGGGGTACTGATGATTTCTTTCATTACCCGCAAAATGCTTAAAGGCCGTCAGAACAGGGACTTTATGGCACTGGTTCTGATTACGTTTCTGACTACGATTTTTGATGTTTATTCCGTTGCTTTCGACAAATTCGGTGTCGGAACGGGCATGATTATCAGCAAGATCGTTTTTCATACGCTTTATCTTTTTTTCCACAGCCTGACTCTCCCGTATTATCTTTTGTTTATCATCGGAATGACCGGTTCCGATCATTTGACACTTAAGAACCCGACTTATAAAATACTGGTTTCGATTCCGCTGGAATTTGAAATTTTTATGCTGGTTTTAAACTTATTTAAGCATAATGTTTTTTATTTCAATGAGGAGGGAGATTATGTCAGGGGGCAGTTTTTCTGGGTAAATTATGCGGTTGCGGTATTTTATCTGGCAGCCTGCGTTGCCCTGCTTGTAAAACATCACAAAACTATTCAGAAAGCGCGGTTTATTTCTATTTTTTCCATTATTCCCGCGGTCATTTGTGCAGTTTTGGTACAGTATTTTTTCCCGTTTCTGCTGATTGAGAGTTTTGTAATTGCTGTCTGCATTCTGTATGTTTCCCTGGTTGTTATAAGACCGGAGGAAAATATTGATTCCGAAACGGGACTATTTCGACTTCCTGCTTATGTGGACAATATCCGGAAAGCGGAACTTACGAAGCGGCATATGGTAATTGTTATGATTAACGTATCCAATTACCGTACATTAAGCCGGTCTTTGGGATATCAGTCTTCCGCCAGACTTTCGTTTGAGATTGCGAAACTGATTTCCGAGGAGTGTAAGGAAAAGCGTATAAGAGCCGAGTATTATTATATCGGAGAAGGAAAATACCGTCTGCTTATTGAGAATGATGACCGTCCGCTTGTCCCGGAATGCGTCAAGACCATTCAGAAGAAACTTTCCGACGGCTTTTCATTTCGTGAGGTTGAAATTTCCCTCTTGGCGAATGTATGCGTGGCATACTGGCCGGATGACATAAGGGAAGAGAAGGGTGTCCTGCTTTTCGGCTCCCAGTTTAATGAGTTTCAGTATCGTCAGGGTGTGATTTATGCAAAAGAAATCATGCGCCAGAAGAATTTCGATATTATAAAAAACCTGGATACGATTCTGGAAAAAGCCTTACAGGATAACAGTTTTCAGGTTTATTACCAGCCGATTTATTCGATTAAGGAACGCAGATTTACCACTGCGGAAGCGCTTATCCGCTTGAAAACGGAAGAATTCGGATTTATCCCGCCGGATTTGTTTATTCCCGTAGCGGAACAGAACGGTACAATTCACCGCATCGGACATTTTGTTTTGGAAGAGGTCTGCCGGTTTGTTGCAAGTGATGAATTTAAAGAGCTGCAGATTAAAGTGATAGATGTGAATCTTTCTACCGTTCAGTGCCTGGAGAAAAATCTTGCCAAGGAAATTTCGGCAATTTTAACCGAATATAAGGTAAGGTCGGAACAGATCAATCTGGAAATTACCGAGACGGCGGCTGCATTCGAGCAGAACGAAATGTTAACCAATATTGAGAATCTAAGCGCCAGGGGGTTTCGTTTTTCCCTGGATGATTACGGCACCGGATATTCCAATATCAGCCGGGCAATTGAAATGCCGCTTTCGGTAATAAAACTGGATAAATCCATTACCAGAATTGATCAGAATACGAAATTATATGCCATAGGTGTGAATACCATCCGCATGATTAAGGATATGAATATGGATATCGTGGCGGAGGGAATAGAGGATGAGGCAACTCTTAAGAAGTTTGAAGAAATGGGTTGTGACTATATTCAGGGCTTCTATTTTTCAAAGCCGTTACCGAGGGATGAATTTGTAAAATTCATCAAGGAGTATCTGAATAAAGTTCCGGACGGAACCGATTATAAAGAAGAAAAAGAGGGATGAAAAATGGCTGAAATGAAGGGAATCACCAGAGAAGACATTAACAAGATTATCCAATTGTTCGGAGAGAGGAGAAAAAGCCGCTTCGGCTGCGAAGATTATTATACGCTTTGCGGATATCGAAGAGAGGACGGGGCGCTGATTCACTATGACGGAACCTTGCTCAGTACCCGGAATCTGGACATTCCGGAAAAGATTTCCGATTTTTCCTTAGTTACCGGAATGTGGCCGATTGAACCGAAACTTCTTGCTTCTGCGGAAGAATTCTTCACGCATTTATCTGCGGGAGGACTCAGACAGACCGACCTTTGTAATCTCGATATTCTCTTAAAAAAGGGTGATGATGAATGCTGGGTGAATGTCTCCACAATCAATACCGATTTAAACGGCGAGAAGCTGCTGGAGGTTCTTTTCATCAACGAAGACGGCGAGAAAATGCTTCTGAAAAAAGCCATCTACGGAAGTGAAACGGATGATTTAACGGGTACTCTAAACCGTAATGCCATTATGCGTGCGCTCGGTCAGATGACCTCGGACGGACAGGTTCATACCTACATGCTGCTTGATTTGGATGCTTTCAAGGAAGTGAATCTTACCTTCGGTTATAAAATGGGAGACCAGGTTTTGGTTAATGTAGTGAACGTCATCCGCAAACATCTTCGTACCGATGACATCATGGGACGTATCGGTGATGATGAATTTTTTATCTGCCTGTATGATGTATCGGAACGCGAGGTTGCCGAAAGAATTGCCAAAGGCCTTTGCGAAATGACGAAGCTGACACTTCCGGGCGGTCTTACCGTGACTTCTTCCGTCGGCGTTTCCATGAGCCCTTCGGATGGTGACTGTGCTGCCGAATTATACGGACATACGGATGAAGCTATGCTGGCTGCAAGGTCCATGGGCGGAAATACCTTCTGTTTCTATAAGGATATTAAATAAGTGGATATTAAGTAAGGGGATTACAATATGAAGGTAGCAATTATTACGGGCGCTTCATCCGGAATCGGATGGGAAGCTGCTCTTGAAATTGACCGGAGATTCCGCAGTCTGGATGAAATCTGGATTGTGGGACGCAATGAAGAAAAACTCCGTATTCTCTCCAAGCATCTGCATCATGCAAATCGAATCATCATCATGGATGTGACGAATAACGAAGACATGGATGCATTCGAAGAAGTGCTTACAAAGATTCGTCCGAATATCCGGATGCTGTTCCAAAGCGCCGGTGCAGGGCTTCACGGACGCTTTGATTCCATGAAACGACAGGATGAGACGGAGATGATTCGCTTAAACTGCGAGGCCCTGACCAATATTGCATCCATCTGCCTGCCGTATATGAGAGCGGGCAGTCATATCATTAACCTTGCATCTTCCGCTGCATTTATGCCGATTCCGGGATTCGATGTATATTGTGCAAGCAAGGCATATGTTCTTTCTTTTTCCAAATCCCTCGGTATGGAATTAAAAAAGAGAAAAATCCATGTCACAGCAGTTTGTCCGGGACCTGTGGATACACCGTTCTTTGACAGGTCCGAGCGGTTTTTCGGACCGGTATGGCCAATCAAAAAATATATCATGAACAATCCGAAGAGTGTGGCTTTTAAGGCAATCTGTGATGCCGGAATCAATATGAGGGTTTCTTTCGATACACCGCTTATTGCAATCGGTTGTATTCTTGGGAAGATTTTCTTATAACGACCTTAAGGGGGGGCGATTATTTTGAAACTAACATTTGTCGGTGCAGACCATGAGGTGACGGGAAGCTGTCACTGCATTGAAGTCGGAAAGAAAAAAATACTAGTGGATTATGGTATGGAGCAGGGCGTAAATGTTTTTGAAAATGCACCCCTTCCCTTTGATGAGGCGAGTATCGATTACGTATTCTTAACCCATGCACATGTCGATCACTCCGGAATGCTTCCGCAGCTGTATGCGAGAGGGTTCCGAGGGCAGATTCTGATGACGGATGCAACGGCTGATTTATGTTCCATCATGCTTCGTGACTGTGCTCACATTCAGATGCAGGAAACGGAATGGAAGCAGCGTAAGAAAAAGAGAGGTGCCAATATCGAGGACGATGCACCGATTTATACCATGGAAGACGCGGACGGCGCAATCCGTCTGATTACGGCATATCATTATGACAGAATCTATGAGTTGTGTGATGAGGTATCGTTCCGCTTTACGGATATCGGACATTTGCTCGGTTCTGCAAGCATCGAGCTGTGGCTTAGGGAAAACGGACAGGAGAAAAAAATCGTATTCTCCGGTGATATCGGCAATAAGAACCAGCCCCTGCTTCGAAATCCCGTTCCGACGAAGGAAGCGGATTATGTGGTAATGGAATCCACTTACGGAAACCGGATTCATTCTGCTGTACGTGTGGACTATGTTTCGGAGCTTGCAAAAATTTTGAAAGAGACTTTTGACCGGGGCGGCAATGTTGTCATTCCTTCCTTTGCCGTCGGAAGAACGCAGGAGATGCTGTATTTCCTTCGTAAAATCAAAGTGGAGAAAATGGTGGAAGGCTGGGAACATTTTGATGTGTATGTGGACTCTCCCCTGGCAGTGGAAGCAACGGGTATTTTTCAGAAGAATATTTCCGAATGTTATGATGAAGAGGCAATGGAGTTGATTCGAAAAGGAATCAATCCGCTGACGTTCCCGGGATTGAAATTATCGATTACAAGTGATGAATCCAAGCAGATTAACTTCGACATGACACCGAAGGTAATCCTTTCCGCGTCCGGCATGTGCGAGGCCGGCCGTATCAGGCATCATTTGAAACATAATCTTTGGAGAGAAGAATGTACGATTCTCTTTGTCGGATATCAGGCAATCGGTACGCTTGGACGTACGCTGGTGGATGGTGCGGATTGTGTGAAGCTATTCGGTGAGACCATTGATGTCAATGCACATATTATGACACTTGCCGGCATTTCCGGACATGCGGATAAAGATGGTCTGACGGACTGGATTTGTGCGTTCGAGGAGATACCGAAGCGTGTATTCTTAGTTCACGGGGAAGATGAGACCATTAAATCATTTTGCGAATATTTGCACGAGGACTGCGGACAGACGTCTTATGCACCGTACAGCGGAACCGTATTTGATCTGATTGCGAATGATTTTGTCTATGAAGCGGAACCCGTTTCCATCAAAAAGAAAGAGGGAAGCAAGCGCGTTACGGAAGTTTTTGCAAGACTGCTTGCTGCTGGAAACCGCCTGCTTACCGTTATTGCGCATAATGAAGGCGGAACCAATAAGGATCTTGCGAAATTTGCAGATCAGATTAATTCACTTTGTGACAAATGGGACCGTTAGCATGTGAAAGAACCACATGCTAACTGTGAACGCAAAAACGAGTCCAAAAGGAGGGACTCGTTTTTTTGTTCCCGTAATGGGGAATAATTCTATATTTTTACTTCTTTTGCTGATAGACAGGGTCGGCGGGATAGCCCCCCTTTAATTTCTGCATGCCGCGCTGGATGGCATCCTTTGAGGTTTTCCAGTCTGCAGTTGCATTTCTGTGATCGAATTTTTCAATCATCCAGTTAACGTCTTCCTGAAGACGTTCCATATTGGATTTCATGAGAGGGAAAAAAATAAAAAAAAGTTCTTCCTTCTCTTTTTCATTTAATTTATTCTCCGCAACTTCGCAAAGATCTCCGAAATGGGCCATGCAGAAGCCTTTGGAATTTTTGATTTTTTCTTTAAAAGCCGGATCGTTTTTCCAAAGATAAATAAAGGTATCGAGGTAGCGGGCATAGGTTTCTTTAAACTGATTACAGATATAACAGGAATCCGTTTTTTCTTTCACCCATGCGGCTACGGAGTTTCGCATTCCGCCGTCTGCAGGTTTC
>CACZRH010000193.1 GCA_902783455.1 uncultured Lachnospiraceae bacterium
AAGCATTCAGGTTGTGGAACTGAAATAATAAGCATTCATTTTTGGGAACGGGAAATTCAAGTATAATCCGCGGATTCAGACAAGGAAGACAGGCAGTTTTTCAACATCCTTAAGAAAACCGTAAATAATCGGATCCAAAAAGAAAACGATGGAGAATGTGATTGCAAAAATAAGCACACATTCTCTTTTTTTGAATTCATGCTGGAACAGTTTCGGGAAGGATTTGGTAAAAAGACGGCAGACGCAAAAGCCAATGAGCGCGCCGAGCGTATTGGTAATAATATCATTGACGTCCGTTAAACGGTTGCAGAATAACTGCGTAAGTTCAATAAAGGTGGTAAAGCAAAGTGCCGTAATGAGGGTATTTTTAAAAGAAAAAAATTTCCGCCATAACGCAGGAAGGAAGAATCCAAACGGAATAAACAGGCAGATGTTTAAAAAGCTGTTAAATAAATCATTTTGAATATCATAAAACGGAATCAGCTGAAGTCTCGGATTAAAATGCATATGCAGGCTGTCCGGAAGCTTTGTGACACGAAAAACGGCAATCAGATACATGGAAAAAATCATATAAAGAACCATCTTCTTGAAATCTTTAAAATAGAGTTTCTGAAGAATGAGCAAAATCAGGAGAATTACGCAGGGGGAGAGAAGCGTACTGAGTCTCGGAAATATGAAATTCAGAAAAGATAATATGCCCTGCATCGTTTCATCCTTTGCCGGCATGTTGACCGGAATCCTTCAAATCCAGTAAACAAGCCTGTTTTATGGGTTTTAATACAACCTATATCATATTATACAATGAAATCGTTATATTTCCACAACATATTGATAATTCTGCTTATTGACGAAAAGGGGGATTTTTTTATAATAAAGAATCGTTGAGATAAAGGGAAAGAGTAAAACGGAGAAGATCGTAAATGGTAAAATACAGTAGCCGGATGCTTCTGTTTAGCGGGATTCTTTTGGCAGGAATGCTGCTTCTTAGCGGATGTACTTCAAAATCAAAACTTGAAACAGAGAATAAAGAAATAAAAATAATTCCGATTGTGACATCGGAGAATGTAGTGGAAAATTCGGAAATTCCGGAGATTTCGACAGAGGAAATATCATCGGAATTCGTAGAAACGGATTCTTTTCCAAACCGTACCGTTTCCGAAGATGCTAACGAGTATTTTTCAAGAAGTGTATTCGTCGGAGATTCCATCATCCTTGGATATCGTAATTATTTAGAGGCATTTGAAGGATCGCCGGTTACCAATGCAATTTTTCTTTCAACAGCAAGTTATTCCGCGGCACATGCCTTAAATGAGGAGGATGATTTACATCCGATTTTTCGTGGGAAAAAGCAGCCGATCTGGCAAAATCTTGCCGAACTTGATGTGGACCGGGTATTTTTAATGTTTGGTACGAATGACTTGATTGTGAAAGATGCTGTTCATGCATCAGGGGATGTACTGGCGTTGGTTGATAAAATCCATGAAACCAACCCGGATATAGAGGTACATATTATCAGTATGACTCCGGTTTATGAAGGCGTTAGCAAAGGTGCGCTGAATAATGAGACAATAGACTGGTATAATTTATACCTTCAGCAGGGCGCGCAGCTGCATGAAGCGTATTATGTGGATATCAATACCGCACTGCGTGATGAAAACGGAAATATTCAGGATCAGTACAGCTGTGATAATTATGTTCATGAAACGAATAAGGCGTATACGGAAGTCTGGGATGCCATTCTGACAAATTACGCATTGGGAATTGAACCAAATCCGGCAACAGAGGAAGACAATGTTGCAGAGTCACAGACTGAAACTGAAACGGATGCGGAATAATCTGAGGGAACGGATAATGAAAATCAAACTTAATAAATTCGCGGTTATGACCGTAATCCTGAGCCTGTCGGTATTTGCATGCGCATGCAGTAATCAGGATGTTAAGGGGCCGACGCCTGTGCCGGTATCGGAAATCAGTTCCGAAACAGAGGGTAATTTTTCAGCAGTTGCATTGTATGAAGAAATTGCAAAGAATGTTTCACTTCCGGAAATGTATGTTGCGGATGATGATTATATCCTGAACTATTACGGAATCGATACATCCAAACTTCAGGATTATGTTTTTGAATCCTGTATTGATCCGACCCGGACCGATACAGTAATTTTAATCCGTCTGAAGGATGTGGCAGATGCGGAAGAAGTCACCGGCAGTCTGAATCTCTTATTGGAACAGATGGAAGCTGAGATGGCGAATTACAATCCCGCAGCCAACGAACTGGTTCAATCAGCTGCTGTTCGGCAAAACGGAACATGGATCGATCTTGTAATCTGTGAGAATTTGGATACGGCATTATCGCTGATAGATCATTCTATTCAGTGATGTTCGATAAATATTTGGAAAGAGAATTGTATGGTTTTTTCCAGTCTTTTATTTTTGATTCTGTTTTTTGTGGCATTTCTGATCTGCTATTTTCCAATCAGTGCTCTTATTGGTAATATTTTTTCCGCTAAGAAGCCGGGGGCGGAAATTGCGGTAAGAAATGCTGTTTTATTGCTTTTTAGCCTGTTTTTTTATTCCTGGGGCGAACCGAAATGCGTATTTTTAATGATTTTTTCTTCTCTGGTAGATTTTTTTGACGGCATTCTTTTGGAAAAAAATGCAAATCGTCCGAGAGTTCGTAAACTCTGTCTGATTTTTTCCCTGATTATTAATCTTTCCATACTGGGTGTGATGAAATATGCGGATTTTTTTGTCGGCACTTTAAATGTTATACCCGGAATACAGATTCCGCTTCCCGGAATTGCGCTTCCGATCGGAATCAGTTTTTATACCTTTCAGACCACAAGCTATTCAATTGATGTATACCGTGGAAAAGTTAAAGCGGAGCGAAATTATTTCCGTTATCTGACTTATATTTCTATGTTTTCCTAGCTGATTGTCGGCCCGATTGTCCGTTACAGTCTGGTCAGTGAGGAACTGAAAATGCGAAGGACCGACATGGACTCATTCAGCAGAGGGTTTTACCGGTTCTTAATCGGATTGTTTCGAAAAATCCTGATTGCAAATGAACTGGGAGCTTTGTGGGATTTTCTTCGCGGCACCGACGGGCTTTCGGTTGCGGGGGCATGGCTTGGAATGCTGGTGTTTACCCTGCAGTTATATTTTGATTTCAGCGCTTACAGCGACATGGCCATCGGGCTGGGACTTATGATGGGATTTCATTTTGATGAAAACTTCCGCTATCCGCTTGCGGCAACCTCGTTAACGGATTTCTGGCGGCGCTGGCACATTTCCCTTTCCGGATGGTTTCGTGATTATTTATACATTCCTCTTGGCGGGAACCGTGAAGGACGATGGAAAGAACTTCGAAACCTTTTTATTGTCTGGTTTTTAACGGGACTCTGGCATGGTGCCTCCTGGAATTTCGTGTTGTGGGGGCTTTATCACGGACTGTTTCTTGTGCTGGAAAAATTTGTCTGGGGACGTTTCCTTGAAAGAATCCCGAAAGTCTTCCGCCATATTTACACACTGATTATTGTTGTATTCGGATTCGGATTATTTTATTTCGATCATCTGCCGGACTTCGGGGCATATCTGAAATACGCTTTCAAAATGGCAGGGAATTCTTTTGCGGGTCCGGAGCTTTTGCAGGTTGTGGGAAAT
>CACZRH010000194.1 GCA_902783455.1 uncultured Lachnospiraceae bacterium
AGAAGGAGGGATTTGAACCCTCGCGCCGGTCGCCCGACCTACACCCTTAGCAGGGGCGCCTCTTCGGCCTCTTGAGTACTTCTCCTCGCATCCGAACTGCGCTGTATCCATATTAATTAGCGCACATACGATTATACTAAATCTGACAATTCATTGTCAAGCATTAATGGGGACTTGGCATCTGTTGTTTTCATTCCATTCCGGATTATATTAACATATAAACGCTATATGGCAGTTTAGCAGTGGTCTTGGGCGTATTAATTTCTAAATATCCGACAGATATCTTTCATTTCCGAAAAAAAGGTAGTAGAATAAATGTGGTATGGGCAAAAATCGGGTAGTTTTATGCGACTGAAGAATGTTAAAGGTTCAAGAGAATATATAGCAGCAAGCCTCCTGGTTATTTCGGAAGAGGAAATGAAGGGTTTCAGGGGAAAATGGAAGCAGGAAATTTTTCAAAACAACCATCCTCTGCTGATTGAAATCGGAATGGGAAAAGGAAAATTTATCACGACGCTTGCAGCTCTCCATCCTGAGAATAATTATATCGGAATTGAAAAATACTCATCCACTTTGATTCGCGGAGTGCAGAAGGTGGAGGAAAATCCCCTGCCGAATATCCGGTTTTTAAGGATGGATGCGGAAGAAATTGCGGAGATTTTTGACAAAGGGGAAGTGGACGGAATCTATCTAAATTTCTCCGATCCCTGGCCGAAGGACCGGCATGCGAAGAGAAGACTGGAAAATAAGCTCTTTCTTCGGAAATATCATGAGATTTTAAAAGACGACGGAATTATTGAATTTAAGACGGATAATGTCGCGCTTTTCGATTTTGCCGTCGAAGAATTAGAGGGGGAACCCTGGGAGATTCTTCAACTGACAAGGGATTTGCATCATGACGAGGCCATGATGGAAGGAAATGTGATGACGGAGTATGAGGAGAAATTCTCCGCGCTCGGGAATCCGATTTACAAGTACGTTATAAAGAAGAAAAAAAACTCATAAAATATCAGGAAAGGACAGACCATAATGAGTAAGAAAACAAGAATCACAAGCATCGTGATTTTTTCTGTTATTCTGATTGTGTTACTTGCCGGAATCATCCTTCTCGGGAAACCGAGGCCGCGGGCGGAAAGCCTGTCGGAGACCATGCGGGATGCGGTGCTTCACGACAGCATGAAAGTAAGTCTTTTCGGAATCAAGGATGTGAATCCGGGATTGATTTCCGCATTTGCGGTAACCGGTGTCGTCGGGTTATTCGCAATCATCTGCAGGATTTTCGTGATTCCGAGATTTAAGGAAATACCGGGTAAATTCCAGTTGTTTTTGGAAACAATCGTCGGGCTTTTCCGGGGACTTGCGAAGGGCAATTCGCCGGTGAAAAACGGAATCTTAAGCGCTTATATTTTTGCAGCCGGTGTTTACATCTTCGTGGGCACGATGTTTGAACTCTTCGGATTCCAGGTAGTTACGACAAGCGGTGCAAGCGTTTCGCTTCCGGCTCCGCTATCCGATATCAACGGCGCCATCGCGATGGGCTGCATGTCCTATATCTTCATCATGCTGGGCGGTATCGCAAACAACGGATTCCACGGATTCTTAGGAACCATCAAGGAATTTTCCCTACCGCTTTCGATGAGCTTCCGTCTTTTCGGTGCACTTTTATCCGGTGCCCTCGTAACCGAACTTGTATATTATGCAACATTCTTAAGCTTCGTGTTACCCGTACTGGTCGGCGTTTTATTCACACTGCTGCATGCACTGATTCAGGCATATGTATTAACCCTTCTGGTATCGATTTTCTACGGTGAGGTATCGGAGAAAAAACTCGAAAAACCCAAAAAGACAAAGAAGAAAAAAGATAAAAATAATTCTATCAATAACACAATTACTCCGGAGGTATCCAAATGAAAAATGTAGCAAAGTTTGTAGCGGCACTGATTCTTTTGTTCAGCATCGTCGGAATTGCACTCGCGCCCTTAAAAGCATATGCGGCAGAAGGTGATGCGGCGCAAGGAGGAGAAAGCACATTCGAAATCGTGCAGTCCGATGACACATCCTACCGCCTTTCCACCACATCCATGAAGGCGCTGGCAGCAGCCATCGCAATCGCCATTCCCGCAGCACTCGGTGCGCTGGCCATGGGTATCGGCGTTGCCAAATCCGTGGAAGGTATTTCCCGTCAGCCGGAAGCAAGCGGTAAAATCCAGTCCCTCTGGATGCTCGGTATGGTATTTATCGAGACCGTTGTTATCTATGCACTGGTTGTTACCATTCTGATTGTATTCGTTCTGTAACGAACGGCAGCCATTTTATAAAGTATTGACAGGAAAAAGAATCAGGCAAGGAGAGAAATCATGAACGTGCCTTTGAATATTGACTGGCAGCAGATTCTGTTGCACGTATTTAATTTTACAATTCTTTTCTGCATCTTGTATTTCTTCTTATACAAGCCCGTGAAGGATTTTATGGAAAAGCGCGAAGCGGAATACAAAAAACAGCACGACGACGCGGAGCAGGCGTTGGAAGACGCGCAGAAAACCAAAGAGGAATACGAGAGTAAAATCGCCGGCGCAGAGGATGAGATTTCCGCGATGAAATCCGAGGCCGGAACGAAGAATGCCGAAGAGAGAACCCGCATGATCGAGCAGGCGAAAGCGGAAGCTGCATCCATCGTGGAAGCTGCAAAGAAGCGTGGTGAGATGGAGCATGATAAAATCGTCGCCGAAGCACAGAGAGAGATTGCGGACATTGTTACCACCGCGACGGAGAAGATTGTTTTAAGCGCGGACGTATCCAAGAGCTATGACGAATTCTTAAAGAGCGCAGAAGGAAACATGAAGAATGAGTAGTTTTAACAGCAATTCAAGAGCATATCTGTATTCTGCCGAGAAGCCAACGGATGCCCAGATGGAGGGATTCGTCAAATTCCTTTCGAAAAAATACAATCGCGAAATTACGGTTTCGTGGGTAAATTCCAAGGAATTTCCGGGCGGTTTCCGATTGGAAATCGGCAATGATGTATATGACTGGAGTAAGGAAGGAAAGTTTGAGCAGCTCCGCGAGAAGCTGTCGTATCTTGCCAAGAATTCCGACAATGTCATTCCTCTGATGAAGGAAACCGTTCATTCCTGGACTCCTGCGGCAATCGCACGAGAAGTCGGAACAGTTCTTACGGTCGGAGACGGAATTGCGACGGTGGAAGGACTCGAAAACGTAACCTTCGGAGAGATTTTGATTTTTACCGACGGAATCCGCGGCATGGTAATGGAGCTTCGTCGTGACGAGGTCGGTGTCATTCTGTTCTCGGATGAAGCGCCGATTATGGAAGGCAGCAGCGTTTACCGTACCGGAAAGACGGCGGGTATTCCCGTCGGCGACGGATTTATCGGACGTGTCATCAATCCTTTGGGAGAGCCGATTGACGGAAGAGGCGTGATTGATTCGAAGAATTACCGCCCGATTGAAAGTCCGGCACCCGGAATCATTGACCGTCAGCCGGTAAACCGTCCCATGGAAACCGGACTTCTGGCAATTGATTCCATGTTCCCGATCGGACGCGGACAGCGTGAGTTAATCATCGGTGACCGCCAGACCGGAAAGACGGCAATTGCCCTCGATACCATCACAAACCAGAAGGGCAAGGATGTCATCTGCATTTACGTCGCCATCGGACAGAAGGCCAGCAGTGTGGCACAGATGGTCAATAATTTAAGAAATAAGGGCGCGATGGATTATACCATCATTGTAAACGCATCTGCATCGGATGCCGCGCCGGTTCAGTATATCGCTCCCTATGCGGGATGTGCGCTGGGCGAGTATTTTATGCAAAAAGGAGAGGACGTATTAATCATCTACGATGATTTATCCAAGCATGCGATTGCATACCGTTCCTTAAGCCTTCTGCTTGACCGTTCCCCGGGACGTGAGGCATATCCCGGAGACGTATTCTATCTGCATTCCAGATTACTGGAACGTGCCGCACATTTAAGCGACGAACTCGGAGGCGGCTCCATGACCGCCCTGCCGATTGTCGAAACGCAGGCGGGCGATGTATCCGCATATATTCCGACGAATATCATTTCCATTACCGACGGACAGATTTTCTTAGAGACGGCGCTTTTCTTCGAAGGCCAGCGACCGGCAGTCAATGTCGGACTTTCCGTATCCCGTGTCGGCGGCGATGCGCAGACGAAGGCCATGAAGAAGGCAACCGGTACACTGCGTCTGGATTTGGCGCAGTATCGTGAAATGGAAGTCTTCACACAGTTCTCCTCGGACCTTGACGACAGCACGAAAAATCAGCTGCTCTATGGCAAGGGCCTTATGAGGATTTTAAGACAGAAGCAGTATAAACCGTATTCCGGCGAGGATGAGGTAATCCTTTTGGTATGTGCCTTGGGACGTCTATTTATTCCCGTTCCGGAGAAGGAAATCAATAAAGTATCCGAAGAGCTTTTGCAGTATTTCAGGCAGAACCGTCCGGACATCGCGGACCGTATCCGCGGAAGCGAAGGCCTGCCGGATGAAATGAAGAAGGAAATTCTTGCAGTCGGTGCGGAATTTATGGCGAAGAGAAAGTAGTGTAATTAATTAAAGCCGGTAATAAAGGCAAAATCCAGATTTCGGAAAAATTTGGAAATGCCGGGAAAGTGCAGAATTCATGGCGAGTATCAAGGAAATTAAAAACCGCATAAAGAGTGTGCAGGATACGAGAAAAATCACCAGCGCGATGTATTTGATTTCCTCCACAAAGCTTCGCAAGGCGAAGAAAAATTTCGAGGCAACCCGTCCCTATTTCGATGCGATTTCCCACGAGATTAAGAGAATTTTCCGTATCGATGAAAACGTACAGAGCAGGTATTTTTACCCGAAGGGCGTAATCGAGGAGCTGGAGGGTACTTACGGGTATCTGGTAATTACGGCCGATAAGGGACTTGCCGGTGCATATAACCAGAACGTTTTAAAGGAAGCCATGAAAATGCTCAAGGGGCATGAGGACAACATGCTTTTCGTGGTCGGCGAGGTCGGGCGTCATTATTTCCAGACGCATCACGTGGAAATCGAGCAGTCGTTCCGTTATACGGCGCAGAATCCGTCGTTATACAGGGCAAGGGAAATCACGAATGTGCTTCTGGATAAATACGATCAGGGCGAGTTAACGAAGCTTTATGTTATTTTTACCGACTATCAGAATTCTTATTCCGAAGAGGCGCAGGTCATGAGACTTCTGCCGTTCCATAAGGCAGACTTCAACGTGCAGCCGCCGGCTTGGGAGAAAAAGGTTAAGACGCCGTTTAAGTTCATGCCGAACTTAAGCGAGGTTTTGAATAATACGATTGAAAGTTACGTGCTCGGTATCGTTTACGGTGCGCTGGTTGACAGCTTCTGTTCCGAGCAGAGTGCGAGAATGAATGCGATGGATTCGGCGAACCGCAACTCGCAGGAAATTTTAAATGATTTAAAAGTCCAGTACAATCATACGAGACAGAGTATGATTACGCAGGAGATTACGGAGATTTCCGCCGGCGCAAAGGCAATGAAGCGTAAGCGCGAGAGAAAGGCACTCGACCGGCAGAAAGAATTTATCCGTATGCTTCAGAAAAAGAATGAAGAGGAATAGATTGAGGAGAAACACTCATGACAGGTAAGATTACACAGATTTCAGGTTCCGTTATTGACGTTCGGTTTGATGCGGATCACATGCCCAGAATCAAAGAGGCATTAAGCGTTACGCTGGACGGGGAAAAGCGCATCATGGAAGTGGCGCAGCATATCGGAAATAAGGAAGTGCGCTGCATCATGTTAACCGGATCCGAGGGACTGGCAAGAGGCATGGATGTGGAGGCCTCCGGAAAGACCATTCAGGTGCCGGTCGGAGAAGCGACCCTGGGACGCATGTTTAACGTAACCGGGGAACCGATTGACGGCCTTGGCCCGATTGATCCGAAAACGGAAAAATGGGAGATTCACAGAAAAGCCCCGAACTTTGCACAGCAGCGTCCGGGTGTTGAAATCCTGGAGACAGGAATCAAGGTAATCGATCTTCTGGAGCCCTATGCGAAGGGCGGAAAAATCGGCCTCTTCGGCGGTGCGGGAGTCGGAAAGACCGTACTGATTCAGGAGCTGATTCACAATATCGCAACGGAGCACGGCGGCTATTCGATTTTTACCGGTGTCGGCGAGCGTTCCAGAGAGGGTAACGATCTCTGGCGCGAGATGCGGGAATCCGGCGTTTCCGAAAAGACCGCACTTGTCTTCGGGCAGATGAACGAAGCGCCCGGCGTGCGTATGAGAGTGGCCCTTTCGGGACTTACGATGGCGGAATATTTCCGTGATAAAAAAAGAAAAGACGTGCTTTTGTTTATTGATAATATTTACCGTTTCGTGCAGGCAGGATCCGAGGTATCCACGCTGCTCGGACGTATGCCTTCCGCAGTAGGCTATCAGCCCACTCTGGCGGAGGAAATGGGTGCCCTGCAGGAGCGTATCACTTCGACCCGTCGCGGTTCCGTAACAAGCGTACAGGCCGTATACGTGCCCGCCGATGACTTAACCGACCCGGCTCCGGCAACAACCTTTACCCATCTGGATGCGACGACCGTATTATCCAGAAAAATCGCAGAGCAGGGTATTTACCCGGCAGTGGACCCGCTGGAATCTTCTTCGAGAATTCTTGCCCCGGATCTTGTCGGCGAGGAGCATTACGAGGTTGCCAGAAAGGTTCAGGAATCGCTTCAGAAATACCGCGAGCTTCAGGATATCATCGCAATTCTCGGTATGGAAGAATTAAGCGATGAAGACCAGCTGACCGTAAAACGTGCCAGAAAAGCGCAGAGATTTTTATCCCAGCCCATGTTCGTGGCAGAGAAATTTACCGGCATGGAAGGCAAGTATGTGACGATTAAGGAAACGCTTCGCGGATTTAAGGCGATTGTAGACGGCAAGGTGGATGACCTTCCCGAGGCCGCATTTTATAATGTCGGTACCCTGAAGGAAGCCTTCCAGAAAGCAGATAAGATTGCCAAGGGTGAGATTTAAATTATAAATTCCTGTCTGGCAGACATTCAATTACTGTATTGAATGAAAAAGATGCCGAATGAACGGATATGAAAGATCTATGAAAACGTTTGATTTAAAAATATTAACAGCGGAAAAAACCTTCTATGACGGTCCCTGTGAATCCTTAATTGTTCCGATTTCGGACGGACATTACGGAATTTTGGCGGACCATCAGAATACGATTGCGGCCATCGTTCCGGGAATTCTTGAATTCATTGCACCGGGCGAGGGCAAGGTTTTTGCGTCCATCAGCAACGGAACGCTTCTGATGGAGGACAATCAGGTACTGATTCTGGCAATTACCGCGGAGCGTCCTGAGGAAATCGATGAAAACCGTGCACGTCATGCAATGGAAGAGGCGCAGGAGGAGATGCTACGGCAGCAGTCCATCCGCGAATTTCGTGCAAGCCGTTTAAGAATCGAGCGTGAGATGTCGAGACTGAGACTGAAGAGAAAAGGAACTTATCAGGATTTTGACTAAGAAAGGACCGAATCCGGAAAGTACTTATCAAATTTTTGACTTAGAAAAGACAGAATCTGAAAAGGAACTTATCAGAACTTTGAATAAGGAAAGGCGAGATTTGAAATCTACATGGAGGCAGTAGGGAAAGAAGAAAAGCACAGTTCGAAGATATACTACGCGGAGTGCGCAGTTACTTTTCTCTTGGCGGGATATTTTGTATTTGCTTCACGCAATTACATCAATCCCCTTTTTTCGTTGTTTTTAGTGCTGCTCGGCGCTCTCTCCCTTTCCCTGATCAACAGCCGTAAAATCGCCTCCGTCGCGAATTTCTATTTCACCTTCATTGCATTTTCCTGCGGATTCGGAAATATAAGCGACATGTGGGCAAATAAATATGTTTTCCTGCCGGGAATCATTCTGCTGGTGGTGTATGGGGTTTTGACGATTCTGTACCGGGAAAACAAGTTGAAGAGATGGATGTATTTCGTAATCGGGATCACGGCTGCAACCGGGGCTGCGATTTTTGAAATGGTGAAATACAGGATTCCGGATACGGTGTTTACTTATTTTGCTGAGCATCCGCTGTCCCTGAAGAGTGTTTTGACATGGTTTACCATCGCCTCCCAGGGGTCGCTCGGATTCATCGTTCCCGCAATCGGCATGGCACTTGTGCTGACGTTTGCCGCAAAAGACGCAAGGTCCGAAAAAATCCTCTGCTTATCGGGTGCCGCAATCCTGGCACTTTGCTGCGGGCTGTTTGGATTTTTCGGCTATAAGGACATTGCATCTCCGCTGCTTTTACTTACGGTTGTAATCGTTTCCGGATTAAATGAGGGACTGAAAAATCCATGGGGCAGGCTTGTCCAGGTCTTTACCATCGGCTGCCCGCTGTTCTTTCTTTTCCGTGAATTCGTTAATATTGTGCTTTGGGAGGGACTATGAAAGAATTTTTGAAAAAAATCGAGCCCTTCCTTCCGATTCCGCTCATCGCGGTTTTCCTGTGGATTTATTATCTTTGTAATGTAAAGCTCGGCGTTTACGCAAACGATGACATTCTCTATGCGACGAACCTCGTGACCGGGGAGCCGCTTCATAATTTATCGGATATCTATGAGAGTCAGATCTGGCATTATTTTAACTGGGGCGGAAGAAGCGTTGCGCATACAATTCTGCAGATTCTGTTTCTGATGGGCGATACGTTTATCAATATCTTCAATCCCTTTGCATGTCTCGCATTCGCGGCAGTCGGCAATCTGTTTTTTAAGAAGAAAAATTTATGGACTCTGCTTGCGGTTCTGGCGGGGATTTTTGCGCTGAATCCAATCTGGTATGAGACGCAGCTTTGGCAGACCGGCATCGCGAATTACCTGTATCTGGCGATTCTTTATCTGGCATTCATATACTTTTATGTCCGGAAGGCAGAGGGGGATGCGGAGATAAA
>CACZRH010000195.1 GCA_902783455.1 uncultured Lachnospiraceae bacterium
GTGCTGATGTGGCTCAGTCGGTAGAGCGTCGCCTTGGTAAGGCGGAGGTCACGGGTCCGATTCCCGTCATCAGCTTAAGAAAACTCCGAGATAAGATT
This sequence comes from uncultured Lachnospiraceae bacterium, assembly GCA_902783455.1. GTDB lineage: Bacteria > Bacillota > Clostridia > Lachnospirales > Lachnospiraceae > UBA3766. The sequence goes on from CACZRH010000195.1 coordinate 99, forward strand.
TTATCCCGGAGTTTTTTTATGCATATTATTCATAGTTTTATAAGGGCTTTCTTTTCTTCGGCGGTTTTCGGCTGTATTGGTTCTTTGAATTAATCCGCCATATGTGCTACAATAAATCTGTATTTTTGTGATTTTAAGGGGAATGAACAATGACAAAAGCAATACGTATTTTTGCAATTATTTCAGTTGTGATGGAAGTGTTATATTTGATTGTCGGAAGACTTTTAGGACCATTTCTGGTTATGCCGCTTTTTTACAGCGGAAGGGATCTGGGTGGAGACAGTGCGGCAATCTATGTTTTGAGCGGATTGATTTCCGGCGGAGTCATAGCTCTGATATATGTGGCATATATGGTTTTGCTGATCTTTGCAGCCTCCGGCAACAGTGAAAAACTGGGAATCGAAATATCGGGATATGTTGTTCTTGGTATCATTCTCCCTGTATTTAATATGATATACAGCATGTTTTTCAATTTGATAGTGGGTACCGTGTTATCGGCGGCGGAAGTGGGCACAACGTCCCTGCTTAATTCCGGCTCTGCATTTTTCTCGGTTATGAGCAGTGTTGCGCATCTTTTGATGATTATCGCGTTAACAATGTCGTTATGCCGGAAGAAGTTTGTAATTCCGCTCGAATATGAGCTGGGAATCGGTATTGAACAGGATTAAAGGGGTTTGAACAAACAATTGATTTTTCAATAAATGTGTAAAGGAGAAAATGATATGTTTTGTACGCAATGTGGAAACAAATTGTTGGATGATGCGAAATTCTGTCCTCAGTGTGGTGCCAAAGTAGTAACGGCTCCGGAACCTGTTGCAGAGCCTGCAGTGGAAGCAGCACCGGTAGTTGAGCCTGTAGTAGAGGCACCACCGGTAGTTGAGCCTGTCGTAGAAGCAGCGCCGGTAGTTGAGCCTGTAGTAGAAGCAGCGCCGGTAGTTGAACCTGTCGTGGAAGCAACACCGGTAGTTGAACCTACACCCGTTGAAACGACTGCAGCGGCAGGGGCAAATACTGCAACAACGAACGCTTCTGCAGGAGCAACAACGGAAGCACCGAAGAAGAAAAAGAAAGTATGGTTGATTGTTTTAATCGCTGTATTGGGCAGCTTCCTTCTGATTGGTCTGATTATTATTATTGCGGTTGTAATTCTCTTTAATGTGGCCAAAAATAAAATCAGCAATCAGATTAATAACGGAATCAACAACAGCATCAACAGTTTTACTTCGGAAATAGAGTCGGAATTCGGAATTACCGGGGAAAATACATCGCAGACAACAACGGTCGGCGGAAGTGGCGAACTTGATTACTATGTAAACATTAACAATATTAAGAATGCCAGCTACGAAGGAACCTGCGAAATCGTCTCCGTATCCGGTGCAGATTCCATGATTGCTTATTTGGAGAAAGTATCCGGAAAATCACTTAGTGATGAGGAAAAAGAAGAAATCCGTAATCCGGAGCTTGGAATTAATAATAAATTCCAGCTTGCTATTTTCTCGGAAGATGAAAATTACGGAGAGCAGCAGTATTATGACGGAGAATTCAGTCTTACCGTTCCGCTTCCGATTGGTGTGGATGGGGATTATTCCTATCGTAATTATTCCGGTTGGGATATGCTGACCTATGCGGAAATTGACGAAGGAAATTATGCGGACATTATTACCATTAAACCGGAGAACAATAAATTTACGTTAAAGCGTCAGATTCCGGATGAGGGCAAAATTTATGCATCTGGTATTTTCCCGGATTATGCGGATGATATGGATGACGGAGATTTCGGAATGGAACTTACGGGAACCGTAAAACCCGGAAAAAACGATGATACATTTGCAATTGACGGAACCTATACCTTAATGTACTGGTATGGAAGTATGGAAGAACCGTATGTTATTAAATATAATTATTCTGTTGATCACTCCATGAAGCTTTCGGACGTATATAATAACGGTTACGACGGAGGCGACTATGATGATTTCGATTATGATGATTCCGATTATGGCGATATTGATTACGAGGATTTTGACTTCGAGGATTTTCTGAATAATTAAGATGCTAAATTGGGTTAATATGCAATTAATAAAAAGATATTAAGCCGTGGAATCAGGAATTCGGTATATTTAGTAATTAAAGGCATTAAAGAATAAGAGTATTAATAATCAAAGGACAGGGAAGAGCATGGGAGAAAGACCGGTAAATAAAAATGCGACGAAGGAAGCATGTGAGCTTCTGGAATACTTATATTCCGTAGCAGGAAAGAAAATGATTTCCGGGCAGCATACCCAGACCATTCCCTGTGAAGAAATCGATTATATTTACAAAGTGACCGGGAAAAAACCGAAACTTCAGGGTTTTGAGTTGTTGGGATATTCGCCCAATATCAATTGGGAGGATGCATCCGAGGAATGCCTGACAGAGGTAAGGGAAAATCAGAATACAGTTGAAACGGCGTTAAGCTGGGCAAAAGAAACAGGAGGTATTGTTTCCTACTGTTTCCACTGGTTTTCACCTATCGGCGGTCATGATAAAAGTTTTTATCAAAAAAATACAGATTTTGATGCGAGAGATATTCTGAAGGAAGGGTCTTTGGCGGAGCAGAAATTTTATTCCGATCTGGATGTGATTGCGAAAGAACTTCGCAAGTTTCAGAAAGAGAATATTCCGGTTCTTTGGAGACCGTTTCACGAGGCGGATGGAAACTGGTTCTGGTGGGGCGCAAGAGGACATGAAACCGGAAAGCAGCTTTATATCAAGATGTTTCGGTATTTCGTGGAAGAGCTTCATTTAGATCATTTAATCTGGGTTTGGAATTCCCCGGAGCCAAAGGGATATCCAGGAGATGAATACGTGGATGTGATCTCCAGGGATGTGTATGTGAAACCCGGTACGAAAACGGATTATGCGAAGGAATATAAAGAGCTTCGAAAGATTACCAAAGCGGATAAAGTTGCCGCATTGGGAGAAGTCGGGATTTTACCGGATATGGATCTTTGGGAAGAGAGTCATGTTCCATGGGCTTATTATATGACCTGGTCCAAGGAATTTTGTATGACTGAAGAGTATAATAAAAAGAGTGATTTTTTAAAAACTTATTCTGCGAAAGATATTATTACTTTATAGTAGCGAAAGAGAGCGTTTGGAATGAAAAAAAATACGTTAAACGCCATAATGTACGGTGTCATCATTGTTTTGGTGATTGCAATTACCGTGACGGGAATTAAGCTTGCCACAAGACCGAAAATTGTGGTGGAAGAGGAATCCTCCTCTGTGATTCACGCGGAAGAGCAGATTACGTTCTTCGAGGAAAATACGGAAGAATTGTCTGCGGCGGATATCGTTGCCAGAGCCAAAATAGTTGATGATAACATCAACGTAAGAACCGGCCCCGGAACGGATTATGATCGTTTGGGTAGTGCTTATTACGGAAATACATTTGAGTATGTATCCCAGTCCCATGACGGATGGACGAAAATCAAGTACGATAATAAAACGGCTTATGTATTTTCGGAGTATGTGGAACTGATTCCGATGGTATTAAATGTGGAAGGGGAATATACCGAGTATCTTGGCGCAGGCGCTCCATCAGCGGAAGAAATGATTGTCTGGTCCGATAAAGCACCGGAAGGTGAAGGAGAGACAACCGGAGATACCGATACGGCTGCTGCAAATAACGGATGACAGAATAATGAAATCGGATTAAAACCGGATAAAACAGAATAAAAACAGGATTAAAAAAACGTACCGCAAAACGGTACGTTTTTTGTTTTGGAAAGCTCAGCAGATGCTGAGTTGTTTATTCACCGCCACCTTCCTGGGCAGCAGCTTCGGCAGCTGCAGCGGCTTCCGCAGCAGCTTGGGCTGCAGCCCTGCGCTGTTCAAGCTCGAGTGCCTGTTGCTGGATCACAGCCTGTGCACCGGGTTTTAAATAGAACTCGGTGTTGTGAGGACACATACGGCTCTTTGCGAGATTATATTCGCTTTGGATGGTATTTAAGGTTTCGGAAGGATGAAGCTCCGTAACACCTTCCACTTTGAACGGACAGCCTTCGCAGGCAGGTCTGTGAGAATACTCACAAATCGGACCGGCATAGTGAACGTCGCAGGAAGCAGTGGGAATGGTGCCCTGTGCGAAGTATTCGGATTTCAGGCAATTGTCACATAATCCGGGAATCGGAAGTTTTCCTGACCTGGAACATACCGTTGCGGTAACGATTCCGTTCGGGGTCGGGAACGGTTTGTTCGGAAGATCCGCATGAATTCTGGACATAACGGCACGCCACAGTTTTTGAGCCAGACCTCTGGAACCGTCGCCCGGAAGTTTTTCGTTATTGTCGAATCCTGCCCAGACGCTTGCGGTATAGTAAGGTGTGTAGCCTGCAAACCATACGTCATTATAATCGGATGTAGTACCTGTTTTACCGGCAATGGACATGTTTCCGAAGTTTACGGCACCACCGGTACCGGATGTTACCACGCTTACCATGGCATCCGTAAGCAGGAATGCGGTGGTCTCTTTGATTACCTGTTTGCCTTCCTGTGCGGTTTTGTCAAGGATAACATTTCCGTCATTGTCGAGAATCTTGGTATATAAGGTGGGTTTAATGTAAAGACCCTGATTTGCGATGGTTGCATAAGCGGCATTTAATTCCATGTTGGTAATTCCGTCGGTCAGACCGCCGAGAGCGAGAGACTGGTTGATATCACCCACGACACGTCCGTCCGGCTCAACTCTGGATTCTACCAGAGTTGTGAAACCGAAATTCAAAAGATACTCATATGCCAGTTTCGGAGTAACCTGCGTAATGGTTTTAACGGCAAGAATATTTAAGGATGCTGCAATGCCCTGTCTTAAACTTTGAATGTCGCGGTATGCACCACCGTACCAGTTCGATACGGGGCGTCCGTTGGCGTAATTATAGGGTTCATCTACTTTAACATCTGCAAGTGTTAATCCAAGAGAGTCAAAAGCAGGAGCGTATGCGGCAACTACCTTAAATGTGGAACCGGGCTGACGTTTTGTATTTGATGCACGGTTTAAGGTTCTGGATGCAAGCTTCGGTCCGCGACCGCCGACCATGGCAACAATATATCCGGTGGACTGTTCCTCGATTGTCAAGGATACCTGCGGCTGAATTGTGATGCTGATGGATTCTGCACGGACTTCATCGCCGGGTTCCAGTACTGCAGCCTTATATTCCTCAATCGCCTCATTTGCTTCTTCTTCCGAATTATAAAGAGAATTGAAGTTCTGATTAAACTGCTTGAAATATTTCTGGAATTTTTCCGGGGAATGATTTTCCACTTCGCCGTTTGCTTTGTCGATGGTAAGGTTATAGGTCAGCATATATTTTGCATTCGGAGGATAGTTGTCTTCGTTTGAAAATACCTCATCGGCGATGGACTGAATCTGAGGATCCATTGTTGTGTAGATTTTTAAACCGCCGCTGTAAAGCATACGGTAAGCCTGCTGGGAATCGTATCCGCAGATTTCCTGTAAATCCTCTACAACCTGTTCGGTTAATTCGTCTACAAAATAGGAGTTGACGGTATTTCCGACATTGGTCTGGTTGACGGTCTGGATTCTCGAATATACATCATCTTCCAATGCTGCATTATATTCGTCTTCTGTAATATATCCCTGCTGCCACATGTATTTTAAGCAGATATCACGTCTTTCCTTATTTTTCTCGGGATTTGAAATGGGATTATTTTTGGTCGGATTCTGAGTAATAGCAGCAATGACGGCACATTCGGAGAGATTTAACTGATATACCTGCTTTCCGAAATAACGCATGGAAGCTGCCTGAACACCCAGTGTGTTCTGACCTAAGTTAATCGTATTCATATAGAGCTCGAGAATCTGTTCCTTGGACAGCTCTTTTTCAAGGTTGACGGCAAGATACTGTTCCTGAATTTTTCGACGGACCTTAGCCATTTTATCCTTCTCAGTTGCCCAGCCTTCGAAAACATTGTTCTTAAGCAGCTGCTGTGTGATGGTGGAACCACCCTGTGATTTTTCACCACCGGAGGAAATAATCGTCGTACCGGAACGGATGATACCCTTGATATCGATACCGTTGTGCGTATAGAAACGCTCATCCTCAATTGCAACGAAAGCGTTCGCAAGATTCTGCGGAATCTTTTCCATCGACACATAAGTACGGTTTGAATTCTCTGCGATCAGCTTCGTCATTTCGTGACCTTCGGAGTCATATACCGTAGTTGCATAACCTTCCGGAACAACGTCAAGGAATGTTATGTCCGGAGCGGAAGAGATGATTCCCTTAAATGCACCGATTACGACACATGCAGAAGCGAGAATAACCGCTAATACGCCAACAAGCAATATTTTCAGCAATGTGACGCTGCCCATTTTTTTAAACTTAATACCACGTGAAATGAGTTCATCCTGAATTTTACGAACTCCTTTTCGACCGTAATTCATATTTCGCCTCCATATATTCCTGAAAGGATTTATTTTGTAGGACTTCTAAAAAATAATCATAGATATTGTTATTATACCGCATTTATAAGAAGAAGAAAAGGAAAAAATCTTTTGCGACAAGATGCCCTGATAGAGGGCAAATCTTTGAAGAAAGAGGGTTTCTCATCCGGGTTTTGTTATGGTATAATGGCATGGTGGTTTTCGGATGATTGTATTTGTCAAAAGCAGACAAGGAAGCATCAACGGTTTAAGGTGTTTCGTGACAGAGTAAAGAATTGTGACGCAGCTTCGTAACGAAGGGATTACTGATTAAAACAGGTTTGGAATGAAGGTATTGCTGACTCCGGGAAGCGGGGAAATAGAAGAAAAAAAATCCAGATTCATTGCGACATTGTGCAGCGTGAAAACGGAAGAGGAAGCACAGTGTTTTATCAATGAAACTAAGAAGAAATACTGGGATGCCAGGCATAACTGTACAGCATTTGTGATTGGTAAGGATGCGAATCTGACACGTTGCAGCGACGACGGAGAACCTGCCGGAACGGCGGGGAGACCGATGTTAAATGTCCTTCTCCACAGTGAGGTAAGAAACGTTGCCTGTGTGGTGACCCGATATTTCGGCGGGACGCTGCTTGGAACGGGTGGATTGATTAAGGCTTACTCTGATGCAGTGACAGCTGCTTTGGATAATTCCGAAATCGGAGAAGAAGCAGAGGGCGTACGGCTTGAATTCAGCGTAAGCTACGAACTCTATGGAAAAATTCAGTATGAATTTTCCAAAAGAAATTTAGAAATATGCGATGCGGTTTTTGCCGAGAATGTATCAGCAGCGGTTTTAATTATTAAGGAAAGTGAAGATGAAATAAAAAAATTGCTGACGGAGATCACAAACGGAAAGGTGATTTTTTCGGACAGCAGTCCCTGTGTTATTATCCGGAAGGCGGAGAGTATAACGGAATAAGCGAAGGGCTGGGAAAAGAACCGGGAAGATAGTCAAGAAGATAATCGGGAAAAGAATCGGGTAAATGAACGAGAATATTAATCGGAAAATGTTATGTTAACCATACTATGATTTATGTAAACTAAAATTAAAATTATGTAAATCAAATATGATACTTATGTAAACCTTCGTGAATTATGTAAACTAACATTATGTTAACTAAAATATGAATATATGCTAAGAAATCAGAAGGCTACAATTTTTTAATAATTATGTCAACTTAAAAAATTATGTAAACTATTTTGCGTTGATTTGCAAATAAGTAAGTTTTTTAGCAGGATATGTCATTCTGAAATTTTATAAATTCAAATAAGTCACGAATATAAGGAGAGTTCTATGAGTTACGCAGATCAGGTTTTTATCAATATGTGCAAAGACATTCTGGAAAACGGCACCAGTACAGAAGGAGAGAAGGTACGTCCGAAATGGGAGGACGGAAGCAGCGCTTATACCGTGAAAAAATTCGGTGTTGTAAACCGCTATGATTTGTCCAAGGAATTTCCGCTTATTACTTTAAGAAGAACAGCGTTGAAATCCGCTACCGATGAATTGCTTTGGATCTGGCAAAAAAAATCGAATAATATTCATGATTTGAACAGCCATATCTGGGATTCCTGGGCGGATGAAACAGGTTCCATCGGAAAAGCATACGGGTATCAGATGGGTGTAAAGCATCATTACAAAGAAGGCGATATGGATCAGGTGGACAGAGTTATTTATGATCTGAAAAATAATCCGTTTTCGAGACGTATCATGACCAATATTTACGTTCACCAGGATTTGAGCGAGATGCATTTATATCCCTGTGCTTACAGCATGACATTTAATGTAACGCAAAAACCGGGCGAGGATAAGCTTACGTTAAATGCCATTTTAAATCAGCGTTCGCAGGACGTGCTTGCCGCAAATAACTGGAATGTAGTGCAGTATTCCGTTTTGGTGCATATGCTTGCACAGGTTTGTGATATGAATGTCGGAGAGTTTGTTCATGTCATTGCCGATGCACATATTTATGACCGTCATATTCCGATTATAAAGGAACTGATTGAAAGACCGACTTATGATGCACCGACATTCTGGCTGAATCCGGACATTCATGATTTTTATCAGTTTACGAAAGATGACGTGAGAGTGGATAATTATGTAACGGGTCCTCAGGTTGAGAATATTCCGATTGCAATCTGATGAACTGATGAAGAGGGATTGAAAAAAATGACACAATATCCCCGTCACTAAGTGTCATTTTGGTGTAAAAGAAAGAGGTATAGGTATGAAATGTATTTTATCTGCTGATCAGAATTGGGGAATCGGAAAAGGAAATTCCCTTCTGGTATCCATTCCGTCCGATATGAAACAGTTTCGTGAAAAGACTTCCGGTAATGTTGTAATCATGGGAAGAAAAACGCTGGAATCTTTCCCGAACGGACTGCCCTTAAAAAACAGGGTGAATATCGTGTTATCCAAAAATGCGGAAGCATCCGGAAACGGAGAGATTGTGGTAAGAAGTGTGGAAGAGGCGATAGCGGAAGCCGAAAAATATCCGGAGAAGGAAATCTATGTTATCGGTGGCGGAAGCATCTACGAGCAGTTTCTCCCATATGTCGATACCGTTTATGTAACAAAAATCGACAAAGCTTATGAAGCGGATACGCATTTTCCGAATCTGGATAAAGATGCTGACTGGGAGATTACAGAAGAGAGTGAAGAACAGACTTATTTCGATCTGATTTATACCTATGTGACATACAAGAGAAAGGGACTGGATTAATGATTAATCCAATCCCATAGGTTTTAATCGGTTTCTGCGAAAGGAAATGTCTAATATACAATCCGGTTTCGACCTTCGGTTTTTCCGGTGTATAATTTGGAATCGGCCTTGGAAATGGTGGATTCCACACCGGATACAATGGAGAAATCCTCCAGACCGATTGTGATTGTTACATTGATTATTTCATCATTAAAGTGGAAATCTGTTTTTTCGATTTGAATACGCATGCCTTCGAGAATGGTTTTGGCCTGATTCCCGGAGGCATTTTCAAATACAAAAAGAAATTCCTCGCCGCCCCAGCGGGCTACCATTCCTTTTGCCTTCATGGTTTCCTTAAAAATATCCGACAGATTTTTTAAGATAAAATCGCCGGCTTCGTGACCAAAGGTATCGTTGATTTTTTTGAAATAATCAATGTCAGCGATGGCAATGGTAAAGGGCTCGTTGGTTCGCTCGTAACTGTATGCAAGCATTGTAAGATGTTCATTCATGACACGGCGATTAGGCAGGGAAGTCAGTGTATCGGTCGATGCCATTTCCCGGAGCTTATTGTTTACATCGCGAAGATTTTCTTCCGCAGCATTGAATTTATTGGAATAAAAATAGGCGATGATATGAAAAATTCCCGCATAAAACAGAGCTGAAATCATATGGAAATAAATTCCCCAGCCCCTTGAAAAATCCAGGTTGTTCGGGAATACATGGGTGAAAAACGAAATCATGACAAAGTCAACGGAAATGACCCAGAATAATTTGACTTTTACATCCATGTTGATTTCCAGGGAAAAATAGAGAACGAGAATTTCCACCAAAAGACACCATTGGAAGTTCGTTTTCCATCCGGTCGTTAAAGCAAGAATGGTAGGAGCTGCAACAATTACGGCACCGAAGAAATCCATCGCAAAATTCGTTCGTCCGCGATATGTATAGATAAATACAATCAGGAATAATCCGGCACAGAGAAATTCCAAAAGTGCAAACAGATAATAAGTGGAAGCAAAAAGTGCAACGGAAGTCAGAATAAAATAAAAAAGGTAAAGGACGGAAAGAGCGCGGATAAAAACCGCGAGATCCTTCATTTCCGCTCCCTCCCTTGGAGACATATTCATGAAATTAAGGAATTTGCGCCAAGCGTTCATTCAAACCTTCCCCGTGCATTTTTCTGCTATGCGCATATTTTATCACAGAACGGGAATTACTTCCACCTAAAAAGTCTTGTCAGGTTGACTTTTTTCCCTGTTTTATTATAATATTAAGCGATATATCAGGTTTTTTTAAGGAGGACAAAAAGATGTCATTATTTACGGGTGCGGCAGTAGCGATTATCACCCCGTTCAATGAAGATTTGAGCGTGGATTATGAGCAGTTTGCCAAAATCATTGAAGAACAGATTGCCGGAAAGACAGATGCCATCGTAGTATGCGGTACTACCGGTGAGGCAGCCACACTTTCCCAGAAGGAACATTTGGATGCAATCGAGTTCTGCGTCAAGCAGGTGTCCGGACGAATCCCCGTAATTGCCGGAACCGGGTCCAACTGCACAGAAGAGGGTATTTATATGTCGACGGAAGCGGAAAAACGCGGCGTGGACGGACTCCTTCTTGTGACTCCTTATTACAATAAATGTACGCAGAAAGGTCTTTTCGCTCATTTTAAAGCGATTGCGGACAGCGTAAAAATTCCCTGTATTCTTTACAATGTTCCGTCCAGAACGGGTGTTAACATTCTGCCGGAAACCTGTGTGAAGCTTTGCACCGAGGTGGAAAACATTGTGGGAATTAAGGAAGCAAGCGGCAATATTTCCCAGATTGCGAAACTTGCTCAGTTATCAAAAGGAAAAGTAGATATCTATTCCGGAAATGACGATCAGGTGGTTCCGATTCTTTCTCTTGGCGGAAAGGGTGTTATTTCCGTTCTTTCCAACGTTGCTCCCGAGCAGGCACACGATATCTGCCAGAAATTCTTTGACGGAAAGGTGGAAGAAGCAAGAGATTTACAGCTTGCTGCAATTCCTTTGATTGATGCATTGTTCTGTGAAGTCAATCCGATTCCCGTAAAGAAGGCCATGGCACTTTTAGGAAAGTGCAAAGAGATTTACAGAAGCCCGCTTTGCGAAATGGAAGAGGCTCATGCTAAGCTTTTGGAGCAGGAAATGAAGAATTACGGAATTCTGTAATTTACAAATGAATCAAATGACAGGAAGGCACTTTCTGGCAACGGAGAGTGCCTTTTTAAACGATAGGAAAACGATGGAGGAATATAAAAATGGTAAAAGTATTATTATGTGGCTGTAACGGAAGAATGGGCAGGGCCGTTCATAACATGGTTTCAAATGAAAAAGAGATGGAGATCGTTGCGGGAGTGGATACCTATACGGAAACCGCAAATCCCTACCCGGTATTTACAAATATTATGGATGTCGATGTGGCGTGTGATGTGGTAATCGATTTTTCATCTTCAAAGACAACGGATGCTTTGCTTGAATTCTGTACGGAAGCAGGTATTTCCGTGGTGCTTTGCTCCACCGGACTTTCGGACGAACAGTTAAAGAAGGTGGAAGAAGCATCTAAATCGATTGCGATTTTAAGAAGTGCCAACATGTCTTTAGGTGTTAATTTAATCATCAAGCTTTTAAGCCAGGCAAGTGGCGTGCTTACCGATGCCGGATTTGATGTGGAAATCGTGGAAAAGCATCACAAAATGAAAATGGATGCTCCCTCCGGTACGGCACTTATGCTTGCAGATGCCGTAAACGAGGCGTGCGATAATAAATTTCATTATACGTATGACCGTTCCCAAAGAAGAGAAGTAAGGGAAGAAGATGAAATCGGTATTTCCGCGGTTCGCGGCGGAAGCATCGTTGGAGATCATGATGTGATTTTTGCAGGTCAGGATGAAGTGATTACATTTTCCCATACGGCATATTCAAGAGCTCTTTTTGCAAGGGGTGCCGTCAGTGCGGCATATTTCCTGGCAGGAAAAGAACCGGGTTACTATACAATGCAGGATGTAATCGGGTAATTGGAAAACGGAGATTATTATAAATGCAGTTTCGACCTTGTATTGATATTCATAACGGAAAAGTAAAACAGATCGTCGGATCCACTTTGCAGGACGAAGGAAATCTTGCAAAAGAGAATTTTGTTTCGGAAAAAGGGGCGGATTATTATGCCGCACTTTACCGGGAGTACGGCTTATCCGGCGGTCATATCATTTTATTAAACAGCAGGGATTCCGAATATTATGAGGCTACAAAAAAGGAAGCCTTAAAGGGACTTGCGGCATATCCCGGCGGAATACAGATTGGCGGGGGAATTACGGATGAAAATGCCGGCTTCTTCTTAAATAACGGTGCTTCCCATGTTATCGTAACTTCTTACCTTTTTGAAAATGACAGCCTTTCTTTTGCAAGGTTACGAAAGCTGGTAGAAGAAGCCGGAAGAGAGCATATTGTGATTGACCTAAGCTGTCGGCGTTTCGAAGACGGATATCATATCATGACGAATCGCTGGCAGACGAAAACGGAGACCGTATTGGATGAAACGCTGTTGAATACGCTTACGGATTACTGCGATGAATTCCTGATTCATGCGGTTGATGTGGAAGGCTTCGGAAAAGGGATTGAGAGTACGTTGGTGGAATCGCTTCGCAGTTACGGCGGCAGGCCGATAACCTATGCAGGCGGAGTTCATTCTTATGAGGATCTTGTGAAGCTTAAGACGGCGGGAGAGGGCAGGATTCATGTAACGGTCGGAAGTGCACTGGATTTATTCGGAGGAAATCTCGAATTCGAAAAAGTAGTGGAGTTGTGTGACAGATTCTGATGAAGAGAGAATTGTAAGAAAGAATGTAAAAAAAGAGATATGCATTTTGCATATCTCTTTTTGATTTCGGTTTTGAACGTAATACGATATATTTTAAATTATAACTTTGTTACGTTTACTGCCTGAGGTCCTTTTTCACCCTGAATTACTTCGTATTCAACTTCAGCGCCTTCTTCCAAAGATTTGAATCCTTCGGATTTGATTCCGGTATAATGTACGAATACATCATTACCTGCTTCGTCTGAAATGAAACCATAACCCTTCTGATTGTTGAACCACTTAACTGTACCCTTGCTCATGAAATGATTACCTCCAAAATAATATATAGTTACAGTCGTTATATGCAAAAGGGAAACTCCGAAGTTTTCAAACTGTTCGCCAAAAAGATAGAGTCTCTTTTTGCTACAACATATATTAGAATAGCACAAGGAACCTTAAAAGTAAAGAATTTGTTCATAAAAGTTTCACAATTTCCGCGCGTTTTTTGACATGATTGGAAGATTGTGTTATTTTTTTATATTGAGGTATTTTGGGTTGCATGCTATTGGGTAAAAAAATTTTCAAAAGAGGATTGAAAAATGAAAAATGAAAAAAAGACCGGAAAAGCAGATCTCAGCGTGAAAGGGATTCTGACAGAGATTTTTATTGACGGACTCGGTGGCATGGCAACCGGATTGTTTGCAACACTGATTATCGGAACCATCATTGTGCAGATCGGAACATGGGTATCCGCAGTTAAGGACCCGACATGGGGATTCATAGGCGGAATGATTCTGTTAATGGGAAAACTTGCACAGTCAGTTACCGGTGCGGGTATCGGTATCGGTGCCGCGGTTAAGTTGAAATCTCAGCCACTTGTTTTGGTATCCGCTGCAGTTTCCGGTATGATTGGTGCTTTCGCGTCAAAAATGCTTGCAGGCGCTGTTTTAGCGGAAACCGGAGCAATTGTGTATGCCGGTCCGGGAGAACCGCTTGGCGCATTCATCGCTGCAATGGTTACCATTTATATCGGTCGCCTGATTGCGGGAAAGACAAAGCTTGATATTTTACTTACCCCTCTTGCATGCATTCTTTCAGGCGGAGTGGTAGGTCTGCTTTTGGGAAAGCCGATTTCCACTTTGATGAGTGCAATCTCGAATTTTATCGTATATGCAACCGATCAGGCGCCTTTCGTCATGGGTGTTTTAATTTCCGTGGTTATGGGTATGGCACTGACACTGCCGATTTCTTCGGCCGCAATTGCCGTTATTCTCGGACTTTCCGGAATTCCCGCAGGTGCAGCAACCGTCGGATGCTGTGCAAATATGGTCGGATTTGCGGTGGCAAGTTATGAAGATAACAAAGTGAATGGACTTGTGGCACAGGGACTCGGAACGAGTATGCTGCAGATGCCGAATATCGTAAAAAAGCCGTTAATCTGGTTGCCGGCAATTATTACAAGTGCGATTTTGGGACCTCTTTCCACGATGGTATTTCATTTTCAGAATAATGCAACCGGTGCCGGAATGGGTACCGCAGGTTTAGTCGGACCGATCAATGCGTATAATGCGCTTACGGAAGCAGGAGTAGCACCGACGATTGCCCTTCTTGAAATTGCGCTTTTATGCTTTGTTCTGCCGGCAGTTCTTTCCTGGGGAATCGGATTCGGAATGCGTAAGGCAGGACTGATCAAGGCCGGAGATATGAAGCTGTAAATTCCTCCTGCGAGTGAAATAGCATATGAAATAAACGGATTAAATAAGCATAAAATTAATTTGCATAATAATTGAGGAAAATGAACCGATATGAATGGATTTAATAATATCGCTGTAGTCGGGCTTGGGTTAATCGGCGGTTCCATGTGTAAAACCATATCAAATCGTACCGATTGTAAGGTATATGGGATGAACCGTACAATGGCAACATGCCAAAAAGCAAAGGAAGAGGGCGCTGTATACGGCATTTTAGGAGAAGATGCAGAACTTTCCCAAATGGATTTAATTATTCTTGGGTTGTATCCGGATGGCTGCATTGATTTTGTAAAAGGTCATATTTCTGAATTTAAAAAGGGCGCGGTAATTACAGATTGCTGTGGAACAAAACAGAAGATTTGCAATGCACTGTATGAGTTATGTAAACAAAACGATTTGTATTTTATCGGCGGACATCCGATGGCAGGTATTGAAAAATCCGGGTATGACTATTCTTTTGACGGATTATTTGATCATGCCAGTATGATATTATGTAAACTGAATGAAGAGCCTGTTTTAAAGGCTGAATCTGCCGATTTTGAAAGAGCAAAAGAGAATTTTGTCAAGGGAAATACGGAAACGGCTGAGGGTGAGAATGAGAATTATGCCGCTGAGTATGACCGGGCATATGATTCTTTGAAGCAGTTCTTTATAAATATCGGATTCGGTTTCGTGAAGGAGAGTTCGCCTTCGCAGCATGACCGGGTTATCGCATATACATCCCAGATGGCGCATGTGGTATCCAGTGCCTATATTAAAAGTGAAGCGTGCAAAACAAGGTACGGTTTCTCGGCCGGAAGCTTTAAGGATATGACCCGTGTGGCATTTTTAAATGAAACAATGTGGACGGAGCTTTTTTTGGAAAACCGTGACTGCCTTCTTCATGAGATGGAAGAGTTTATGGAGCATATGCAGGAATATCATGATGCATTGGAAAATCGTGATGAAGAAATGTTATGTAAACTACTGAAAGAAGGAAGACTTTGCAAGACTGCGGATATTGAGAGTGAGAACGAGCAGCTAAAGAAACAAAAAGCGGAAGAGGAATAAGCTGAATAAATAAAAGCAGAAACAGCAAAATAAAAAACTGAAATAAAAAACGGAAATAGGAATGATATGAATAAAATACATGTATCTGCATCCACAAAAGAATATGACGTAATTGTTGGTGCCGGGCTTGATTACGGGACTTTGTTAAAAGAGCTTCATGCACCCTGCAAACTGATGGTTGTCAGCGATGATACGGTTTTTTCCCTGCATGGGGAGAAAGCGATTCAGTCTCTTCGGGATGCCGGTTTTGAAACGAAGCAGTTTGTTTTTCCGCACGGTGAAAAATCCAAGAATCTGCAGGTTGCTGAGAGTCTTATGATTCAGATGATTGAAGAAGGGATTACCAAAACGGACCTTTTGGTAGCGCTCGGAGGAGGAGTTGTCGGGGATCTGACAGGATTTGCGGCAAGTGTATTTTTGCGGGGCATGGATTTTGTACAGCTTCCGACCACATTGCTGGCAGCAGTGGATTCCTCGGTAGGAGGAAAGACTGCAGTGGATCTGCCGAATGGAAAGAACATGGTGGGCGCGTTTCATCAGCCGATAGCGGTATTTTGCGATACCGATAAATTTAAGACCCTTCCGAAAAATATCTATGCAGAGGGGATGGCGGAATCCATTAAATACGGTTTGATTTATGATGCAGAGTTGTTTGAACAGATAAAGGTCCATGAAATCTCCGATGCGGATCTGGTAAAAAGATGTGTTGAAATCAAAGCGGAAGTAGTAGCAAAGGATGAATTCGACAAAGGACCGCGCCATATTCTGAATTTCGGACATACGCTGGGACATGCTGTGGAAACCTTAAGTGAATACAACATCGGTCACGGACAGGGCGTGGCAGTCGGTATGGCAGTTGTATGCGCTGCGCTTTTAAGCGAAGAGGAAACAGAAACGGTGCTTGATGTTTTAAAAAATAATGATCTTCCGGTCAAAACGGAATTTGATCTCCATGAACTGGCTTTGCAGGCAAAGGCGGATAAAAAGCGTCACGGAGACTTAATCCGGGTGGTATTGCCGAAAACCATCGGAGAGGTATTTTTAAAGGATGTTACCATAGAAGAGTGGGAAAACATCATTCGCAAAGGGTTGGAAAGTATCAGGTAAAACAATGAGTTCAGTATTCGGAAATAAATTGCAGATAGAAGTTTGGGGTGCCTCTCATGCACCGGAAATCGGAATTACGATGAGAGGATTGCCGAAGGATATCGAAATTGATTTGGAGAGAGTTCAGGAATTTTTAGATCGCAGAAAAGGCGGAAAGAATGCGTATTCTACCAAAAGGTCGGAAGCGGATACGCCGGATCTTAAAAGCGGTGTGATTTTTCCTCCGGATCAATCGAAGGAGCGCGTGGTACGTACCACGGGAGATGCGCTCACGGCTGTATTCTACAATCAGAATACGAGGTCCTCGGATTATGATGAGATGAAATATGTTCCGCGCCCGTCTCATGCGGATTTTACGTCCTATATGAAATACGGGGATGAGTTAACCAGAAGCGGCGGCGGTATTTTTTCGGGAAGGCTGACACTGCCGATTTGTTTTGCCGGCGCAGTCTGCATGCAGATGCTGGAAAAACAGGGGATTCGTGTATTCGGACATGTGCTTTCCATCGGTAAAATTGAGGATGAAAAGTTTGATCCCTGCAATCCGGATGCCGGAAAAATCGGAACCGGGGAAAATCATTTTCCCGTTTTGGATGCATCAGCCGGAGAAAAAATGGTGGCATTCATGACGCAGTGTGCCGAAGAAGGGGATTCGGTCGGAGGATGCGTGGAGATAGCGGTTACCGGTCTTCCTGTCGGTGTCGGAGAACCGCTTTACGACAGCATGGAAGCAATGATATCCCATATGATGTTCGGAATTCCGGCGGTAAAGGGAATTGCATTCGGAAGCGGATTTGAGTGTTCGGAAATGAAAGGGAGCGAGTGCAATGATCCGTTCTGCATTAAAGATGGACAGGTAAAGACGATAAGCAATCATTCCGGCGGAATTCAGGGCGGAATCAGCAACGGAATGCCGGTAATCGTGAAGGTGGCTTTCAAACCGACTCCCAGTATTTATAAAGAGCAGCGGACAGTCAATATGAAGGATTTAACCGAAACGACATTGTCGTTAAAAGGACGCCACGATCCCTGTATTGTACCGCGTGCACTGCCCTGTGATGAAGCGGCCTGTGCCATTGCAATTTATAATCTGCTTTTGGAAAGCGAAAAGAAACAGCTTCCGGTGGTGGAAAAAAACGGGCTTTCCTCTGCAAGAGCGGAAATTGATTCTTTGGATGAACAGATTGCATCCCTGATTGCTAAGCGATTCGATGTTGCAAAAACAATTGCAGCCATGAAGAAAGGTCAGGGAACGCAGATTAAGAATACGGCAAGGGAAGAGGAGGTTTTATCCAATGTCGGTGCTATAGCAGGTTCCGAAAAGGAAGAGTATGTGAAAAACATTTATCGGAAAATGATGGACGAAACCTGCAGATTCGAGGAAAACTGCGATTAGATTAATAAAGAAGGTAAAAGAGGAAGGCAGCTTGAAATACGGTTTAATCGGAGAAAAACTGGGACACAGCTTTTCAGTTCCCATTCATAACGCTTTCGGAAATGCGGATTATATTTTAAAAGAGCTTCCGCGTGACGGACTTGAGGATTTCCTTCAAAAGAAGGATTTTGAAGGCCTTAACGTAACGATTCCCTATAAGCAGGATGTAATGCCTTATTGCGTTTTAGATGATGCGGCGAAGGAAATCGGCGCCGTCAATACCATCGTAAACCGTAATGGTGTATTGTACGGATACAATACGGATGCATATGGATTAGAGGCATTGATTGACCAAACGGCGGGGCAGCGGGACGAACAGGAAAATGAGGAAAATATTTCAGAACGTCCGGCGGATTTTTCCGGAATGAAGGCCGTGATTCTCGGCGCAGGAGGCACTGCGAAAACCGCGGCTTATGTTTTGAAAAAAAAGAATGCTTCGGAGATTACAATTCTTGCAAGGGATCTTAATAAAGCCGAACGCACGATGGAAGGAAAAAATCTGAAGTTTGCTTCCATCACTCAGATTCCGGATGAGATTTTAAAGGAGACGGAGATTATCATCAATACGACACCGGTCGGGATGTTCCCGAATTCGGAACAGGCTCCGGTGAATATTTCGGATTTCCGAAAACTGAAATGTGTCATTGATGTTGTTTATAATCCGCTTACCACGAAGCTTATAGCGGATGCAAAAAAAGAAAAAATACCGGCCGCGAACGGTTTATATATGCTCATCATGCAGGCGTACCGTGCGGAAGAATTATTTTTTGAAGATTTTGAAGAAATACGGAATAAGGGAAACTTAGGCGAAGGAAAAGACAAGCATTCGATTTCCCTTCATGTGGAACAGGATTTGCTGCATCAGCTTACCAATATTGTATTAATCGGAATGCCGGGGAGCGGCAAAACCACCGTCGGTGCACTTCTTGCAGAAAAAATGAATCGGGAACTTCTTGATACGGATTCGGCATTTGAGGAAAAATATCATATGACTCCCGCAGACTGTATTCGCGGGGAAGGCGAGGAATCGTTCCGCAAAAAGGAGACTGTAGTTGTAAAGGAAACAGGTGCTGTAATGGGCAGGATTATTGCAACCGGAGGTGGTGTTGTAACCAGAACGGAAAATATTGAAAGCCTGAAACAAAACGGTGTACTGATTTATTTAAAACGTGATCCTCGAAATCTTTCCTCTGACGGGAGACCTCTTTCTCAGGGAGACGGCGCGATTGAAAAATTATTCGAGGCCAGAAAAGACTTATATGAAGGTGCTGCGGATTATGTTATTAACGTGATTGAGGATCATGCACAAGATACCGCAGATGCGATAGCATCCTGTTTTGCATAATTCTTTGGGAGAAATACATTATGAAATTTTTGATTTTAAACGGTCCTAATATCAATATGCTTGGAATCCGTGAAAAAAATATATACGGTACCGAAACCTATGAGGATTTACTGAAGTTGTGCCGGGAAAAAGCAGAAGAACTCGGTGTAGAAGTAAGTTTTATCCAGTCCAATCATGAGGGCGCCCTGGTGGACGCCATTCAGGAAGCCTACGGTGTAATCGACGGGATTGTTTTCAATCCTGCTGCCTATACGCATACATCCGTAGCCATTCTCGATGCCTTAAAGGCAGTATCGATTCCGACTGTGGAAGTGCACATTTCCGATGTCGGAAGCCGGGAGGAATTTCGTCAGGTATCTTATGTTCGTGCTGCCTGTTTTAAAACCATTACGGGACACGGACTGAAAGGATATACAGAAGCAATGGAGGCCTTGGTCGATAATAACAAAATGAAAGGGAATGCATGAGTCAGGACAAATTGAAGGCAATTCTGCAAAAAAACAAGCGCGTCTTAAACATGACCGTTCTTTTGATTGCGGTGGGTCTTTTTGCCACAGTGCTTATTCTGGGCAGAAGGATTCGTGAACTGAAGGAAGAAATCGATGTGCTGAATTCGCAAAAGGAAGAACTTGCGCAGGTGATGCAGAAAGACAAAACCGAGATGCAGGAACAGATTACGCTTCTTTCCAATCAGGTTGCAGAGCAGCTTGCCAGGGAAGAGGAGGAAGCGGAACGCCATTATCCGAACGGACTTCCGGTTACCGGAAAAGTTACAATCAATTCCAAACCGATGGAAGACCCCGATGCAAATCCGGAGGAATTGCCGGATCGGGAACTGCGTAAGATTGTAATTTTCGGTGCGCAAAACGGGGCAAAGGTAATTGCCGCGGGAAGCGGGAAAGTACTCAGTATCAAGTCGGATGCCGAGTTCGGGCATGTAATCCGGATTGATCACGGAAATGGATATATTACCATCTATCGTTACAGTGATACCCCGAAAGTAAAAGAAGGAGATGACGTTACAAAAGGTCAGCTCCTCTTTGAAGTAAATTTCGTATCCGCACGCGTGGGATATCAGGTTCAGTATGATAAGGAATTCATCGATCCTATGGATGTCATGGAAATCAGCGGATAATTATTTTTTCTCATCCAGTCTTTTGAAAATCAGTTCGTATCCGTCGCTGCCGTAGTTTAATGAGTGATTTACTCTGGAAATGGTAGCGGTGGATGCGCCTGTTTTGTCGGCAATTTCTAAATAGGTTTTCTTTTCTTTCAGCATACGTGCAACCGCAAAACGCTGGGAGAGTGCCAGTAGTTCGTTTACGGTGCATAAATCTTCGAAAAAATTATAGCATTCTTCTTTGCTTTCCAAAGTTAAAATTGCATCAAAAAGCTGATCAACCGCTTCGGTTTTTAATTTGTTATTCATTTCATTTCCCCCTGAATGTTTAGTTTATTACTGTAAAATTTTCACACTTTAAAACTTTAACACGTGAATATATTTTAACACAATAAATAAAATGCGTAAATAGAATTTTTCTTCCCTGATTCTTTTTGGATTAAGAGGTTTCATTTGTTTACAACAACATAAAATTAGTCTATAATAATTAGGAATGTCGGCTAATTTTTATAAGCTTTGATAAAGTGCTTCGGGGATGTGAAAAAAGGATCTCTGAATGTGCGAAAAATGGGGAAATGAAAGGGGTTTATAGTCGAATGAAGAAGGTAGTGATCATCGGAGCCGGACCTGCGGGACTGACCGCGGGCTATCAGCTGCTGAAAGAATCCAAGGATTATGATGTAACAATTCTGGAGGCAGAAGGCAGGGTCGGTGGAATTGCTAAGACTGTAGAACATAACGGAAATCGTATGGATCTCGGCGGACATCGTTTCTTCTCCAAAAACGAAGAAGTGAAAAAATGGTGGGAAGAGATTCTGGCAAAACAGGGACAGCCTGCATATGATGACCGTATCTTAAAGCGCTATGTCAATACTTCTCCCGGAGGACCGGATCCGGAATTCGAGGATGAAGTAATGCTCGTCAGAAAGCGTGTTTCCAGCATCTATTTTAACGAGAGATTTTTTGAATATCCCGTAAAAATCAACAGCAATACGATAAAGAATTTAGGCCTTGGCCAGACGGCGAAGGCCGGTTTCAGTTACCTGGAAGGTTCGATTTTCAAGAAGAAAGAAGATAATCTTGAGAATTTCTACATAAATCATTTCGGGAAACAGTTATATCAGACATTTTTTGAAGGCTATACCGAAAAACTCTGGGGGCGCCATCCGTCTCAGATTTCCGCTGACTGGGGTGCACAAAGAATGAAGGGGCTGACCGTCTCCGCCATGTTGAAGGATAACGGTCATAAAAAGAACAATAAAGGGAATGATTCTTACGAAGAAAATACTTCATTAAGTGAGGAGTTTCTGTATCCGAAATTCGGTCCCGGACAGCTTTGGGATATCGTGGCATCCCGCATCACGGAAAAAGGCGGGAAGATTGTATTTAACAGCAAAGTAACCGGAATCGAGACGGAGAATAATGTCATCAAAGGAGTGCGTTTCATTTCGGCGGACGGACCGATGATGCAGGAAGCGGATATTATAATTTCCTCCATGCCGATTAAAGACTTAGTGCTTGGCATGAAGAATGTGCCGTTTAAGGTAATGGAAGTGGCAAGAGGACTTCCCTACAGAGATCTGGTTACTCTGGGACTTTTGGTTCCGAAGTTAAAAATAGAAAATACGTCAAAAATCAAAACCCTGAACAATATTGTTCCGGATTGCTGGATTTATGTGCAGGATTCCTCTGTGAAACTCGGAAGAATTCAGGTTTATAACAACTGGTCGCCGTATATGGTCAGCAAGCCGGAAGAAACCGTTTGGCTTGGGCTGGAATACTTCTGTAATGAAGGTGATTATTACTGGAACCAGACGGATGTTCAATGGCAGACCCTTGCAGTTTCCGAACTCGTAAAAATGGGTATCATTGATGATCCTCCCGTCATTCTGGATTTCCATAAGGAAATGGTAAAGAAAGCATATCCCGCATATTTTGACACCTATTCAAGATTTGAAGAGGTAAGGGATTTCCTGGATAATTACCCGAATTTATATTGTATCGGCAGAAACGGACAGCATCGCTACAATAATATGGACCATACCATGATGACCGCTTTCGAAACGGTAAGAACCATTGTGGCCGGAAAGACGGACAAGACCAAGGTATGGGCAGTGAATATGTCTGCGGAATATCATGAAAGCACTTCTTCCACTCAGCTGATTGATCCTCAGCGTGCACAGATTTATGTAGAAGGTGCAGTGGATCCGAAGACGGCTGCCGAAAAACAGAGAATGGATGAATTTGCAAGAGCGGTAGAGAGTGCAAAGGAATCCGAGGAGAAAAAGAAGGGCTTCAATCCCATGATGTCCATAAGAGACCGCTTGAGTATTCGGAGCATCAGAAAACCGAAACAGACAAGCTCTGCAGTTAATTATGCGCTTCTTTCCGGTGATGATGATACTTCTACGGAACGTAATTCTTACAGGAATACAGCAATTCCGATTCGTTCCAATTATCAGGAGCCTTCCGGACCGGTCAGCTCTTCAAGAGAACCGCTTCGCAGAAAACCCAGCGGTGTGCATAACAATTCAACAATGCCGGAAGATACCTATGTTGTAAAATCCGCACCCGTAAAAAAGGATGCGGTTATTGCAAATGCAAACGAAGGAGCCGGAACAACTGCGGCCTCGGCTACGGGAAGTGTTTCCGCGACTCCGACCGGTACATTCCGGAATATGCCCGAACCGTCTGAAAAACCGATGTTTACCAGGGCATCCTCTTTTGAAGAACCCGTTTTGGAAAAACCGGAGGTTAAAGAAGAAGTTAAAACGGAAGAGGCAGTGTATGAAGAACCTGCAATGTCTGCAGCAGAAACGGCTGTATATGAAGAACCTGTAATGCCTGCAGTGGAAACGGCTGTATATGAAGAACCTGTAATGCCTGCAGTGGAAACGGCTGTATATGAAGAACCTGCAATGTCTGCAGCAGAAACGGCTGTATATGAAGAACCTGCAATGTCTGCAGCAGAAACAAATGTTTACGAAGAACCTGCAGCAACATACGAAGAACCTGCAGCA
>CACZRH010000196.1 GCA_902783455.1 uncultured Lachnospiraceae bacterium
AGAGCGTTTAAAATCGGCGGCCAAAGGCGATTTTGCAATTGCAATCTACAATCCGTCGAGTAAAAAAAGAGCGGATTATTTAGAGAAAGCATGTGATATTCTGCTGGAAATCATAGAGCCGGAGCGTCCGTGCGGATACGTGAAAAATATCGGCAGGGACAATACGGAAGTAATCTGCTGTACACTGGAAGAATTGCGGGAGAAGGAAGTCGATATGTTTACAACGGTATTTATCGGCAATGCCTCCACGGAATTAATCGGCGGGAAACTGGTAACCAAGCGTGGTTATAAACTGGAATCTTAGAATCATAACGGAGAATAAAATTTTGAATCATATTTTGATTTTTGCCGGAACAACCGAAGGAAGAGAATTATCCGAATATTAATCCGAAGCGCAGATTCAGCATACGGTTTGCGTCATCAGCGAATACGGGACGGAAATGCTGCCGGAAAATGAATTTTTAAACGTTCACTGCGAACAGATGGATGAAGGCAGAATGCGTGAATTTATCAAAGAAAACGGATTTGATTTTGTTATTGATGCAACGCATCCTTATGCCGTAAAGGCAAGCGCAAATATCAAAGAAGCGGTAAAGGATTTAAATGTTCAAAGAATCCGTCTGAAACGGGTAATTTCCGGAAATGCTTCTTTAGACGGAGTCCGTTTTTTTGATACGCATGAGGACTGCGCCAAAGCACTTTGTGCCATGACAGGCCGGATTCTTCTTACCATCGGATGCCGGGAACTGTCTAAGTATTGCGAGAATGAAGATTTAAAAGAGCGACTGATCGTGCGCATTATTCCCGATGAGGACAGTCTTAGATGCTGTCGGGAGCTTGGAATTAAAGGGAAAAATATCATTGCGATGCAGGGGCCGTTTTCACTTTCCATGAATGAGGCCATGATTGAAATGTACGGAATTGCAGCCATGGTCAGCAAGCAAAGCGGAACCGCCGGTGGATTCGATGAAAAAATGATCGCCGCAAATCATACCGGGATTCCGCTTTTTGTGATTGGAAAAGCAGAAGAGGAAGCCGGTGCGCTGACCTTATCGGAAGTGAAAGAGCTGTTGCAGGATGAACTTGGTATTCGTCCGGAAAACAATTCCGCGCATTCTGAAGAGGAAGATTTTGAGAGGCAAAAAGTATTTGTGAAAGAGTCCGAAAACAAAGAGGAATCTAATATTCAAAAAGAGATAACGCTCGCCGGAATCGGAATGGGCAGTATCGGAAATTGTACTACGGATGTAGTTAAGTCGGTAGAAAAAGCGGATTTGCTTTTTGGCGCAAAGAGAATGCTTGCATCTTTCCCGGAATCAAAAGCGGAAAAGGTTCCACTTTATACGGCAGAGGAAATTTTGAACTATATAAAGAATCATCCGGAATATCAAAGGATTGTTGTGTTGTTTTCCGGTGACAGCGGATTTTACAGCGGCGCGAAGAAACTTGCGGATGCGTTGAAGAAGGAATTAGATGCTAACGCACTTAAGAGCAAACAGAACGCAGATGCACTGAATCCGGAAATGAATAACGGGAGAACCCTGATTAAAATTCTCCCGGGAATTTCTTCCGTTTCATACCTTTCCTCGAAATGCGGCATCAGTTATGAAGATGCACTGATTCTTTCCATGCATGGAAAAGAACTTGTGAATATTGCAAAGAAAGTTAGAAATCATAAGAAAATCTTTCTGCTTCTGTCCGGAAGTGAAGATATCCGATTCATCGGCCAAAAACTTCAAAAGGCCGGACTTGATGAAGTTAAGATTACAATCGGATTTAACCTTTCCTATGAAGACGAAAAAATCCTGACAATGAACCCGGAAGAATGCAGCACTTTCGATGAAAAAGGCATTTTTACGGCTTGCATCGAAAACGATAATCCGGTCTTTGACATACTGACACCCGGACTTGAAAATGAAGCATTTCTTCGGGAAAAGGTTCCGATGACCAAAGAGGAAGTCCGGGAAGTCAGCATTACGAAGCTCCGCCTTAAGAAGGACAGTATTTTATATGATATCGGAAGCGGTACCGGAAGTATTTCCGTTGAAGCGGCCGGTCTTTCGGATGACATCAAAGTTTTTGCAATCGAACAAAAGGAAGAAGCGGTAAATCTAACCGGGAAAAATGCGGAAAAATTCAACCTCGAAAATATTCAGATTATTCACGCCAAAGCACCGGACGGACTGAAACAGCTTCCGAAAGCCACGCATGCGTTTATCGGCGGAAGCGGAGGAAATTTAAGAGAAATCATTGAGTGTCTTTATGAGATTAATCCAAGGATGCGTGTTGTCATTAATGCAATCAGTCTGGAGACGTTAAGTGAAATTAAGGAAATATTAAAGCTTCCGTATGTCACCAATCCGGATGTCGTTTTAGCACAGTTTTCCCATGCAAAAAATGTGCTGGATTATAACCTGATGACATCGGATAATCCGGTATGGATCTGTGCATTTGATTTCAAATAATTAATAATTATTATTGATTGGAGATACATCATTAATGGATATTTGTCTGGACAGTTTATTTGTAATATCAAAGGGAAAAACGGTTTGTGCAGAGTATTATCATC
>CACZRH010000197.1 GCA_902783455.1 uncultured Lachnospiraceae bacterium
ATCCGCTCATGAGAGTTCGATTCTCTCTAGTCACCCCACGGCGGTTATTCGAGCGGAACAGAAGCAGGCCTTTCAAGCCTGTCAGATGGGGTCAGCACCCATACCGTCGGCTATCGTAGCGGTTGCGTAAAGCGAACTGCGAGAGAAGTGGCAGGGGGAAAATGACACACTATCCCCGTCCCCATGTGTCATTTCGGGTGGGCAAAAAATGACACAATACCCCAGTCACCATGTGTCAAAAATGGGCAGTAGCTCAATGGAAGAGCGGCGGCCTTATAAGCCGAAGATCGAAGGTCCGATTCCTTCCTGTCCGAGCGGGGAAACAGGCACTCCCCAGCAAAAAGGGATATAAAATTCCTGGGGCGGATCATCCGTCCCGAATACGCCCTCGTCGTCTAACGGTTAAGGACTACTGCCTTGTAAGCAGTGTATCCCGGTTCGAATCCGGGTAGGGGCTTAGAATTTTACAAGCAAAAATACAAAAGGAAGGAGAGTAGTAAAATGCTGCGATTGCGATTACGACTCAGAAGCTTAACAACTGAATATAACATTGCGCTCGTGGCGGAAAGGTATACGCAGATGGCTCAAACCCATCGGTTTTAAGCATACAGGTTCGACTCCTGCCGGGCGCAGATACGCCCGTATGTTGGAATGGAAGACATAGCGGTCTTAGAAACCGTGGCGAAAGCATGAGAGTTCGAATCTCTCTACGGGCATTATTACGAAACAAGGAGGAAAACAAAATGGATGCTGACTATTATTATCAACTGAAAAACAACCCCTATTAGACCATTATGGAGGTGGGGCAGACTGTAAATCTGCCGTCTTTTTAGAACAGCTTGGTTCGATTCCAAGGTAGGGGAGTATGCTTCCGTGGGAAAGTGGCTTAATCCACCTGACTGTCTATCAGGAGATCGCGGGTTCGAAACCTGCCGGGAGCGCAAAATCCATATACAACTATGGGTTGCTTGATAAAGGTGATTGCAAAAACCATAATGATTAAAAAAACAGTGGAGACTAAGAAACAAAAAAGACAGAGAAACAGAAAAGACAAAGAAGACAAAGAAACAAAAAAACATTACAGCAAAAAATGGGAGGAAAGGTACAATGGCAGAAAAGATGCTTATTACTCAGGCACTGGATGAAAGAGATCTGCTTGTAAAGAAAATCAACAGCAAGATTGAAAAAGCTTCTTTCGTTGACAGTGCAAAGAAGAATGAAGAGAAAGTCATCAACGGACGTATCGGTCGTGATGAATATACAAAGAACGCGGAGAGCGCTTATCAGCAGATTGTGGATCTGATTGACCGTTATCAAAAAATTGATGCAGCAATCGTTGCATCCAATGCGGCAACAAAGATTACCACATCTTACGGTGAAATGACGGTAGCCGGTGCGATTTCTTTAAGAAACAGAATCCGTGAAACAACAAGACAGGACCGTGATACCAATTTTGAGGCAATTCTACAAAGAAAAATGCAGAAAGACTACAATGAAAATGTTCAGTTTGCAGAACTGAAGAACAAGCAGCTTCAGTCTACGGCTGAGAACATGAGACTCTCCATCCTTGGGAAAGATACTAAGGTAAAGGATGAAAAGCCTTTGGAAGTTGTAGAAGCTTATGTTCGTGAAAACACTACGGAAATTGTTGATCCAATCGGTGTTTTGAAGAAAATTGAAAAGCTTGAAGAGAAAAGAAATACTCTTTTAAGAGAACTGGATACCCAAATCAAGGTTTCCAATGCAACAACCTTTATCGAGATTTAATTTATCGGGGATGAATCCGAAAGGATGATTCCCCGGACAAAGAAATAATTGCCTGTAATGCGAAAACCTTAAATCCGGTTTCCCTGTGACAGGGTTAAGTCATATGTTGGGAACTGCAAATTCCTAAAACGCGGATTGGTCAAATGGTATGACACGAGCTTTCGGAGCTTGAGATTGCCGGTTCGAATCCGGTATTCGCCACCAGGGCCTGGGCTGGGCATATACAGCTCGCCATGTTTTAGGTTTTTCATTTTTGGTAAACCATCAACCGTAAACTTTTAATCATTTTTACTTGAACTATTAACGGATAACGGATAACACTCAAACAGGCATAGTAATATGCCGAAATCCGGGAAAAAGGTTTTTGGTGCTAAACCGGTTAACCATAGGGTCTCCGCCCGGCTGCATTGCAGGCAGATTTTTAAAATTTAAAAAATAGAAAGGAAAGGGAAATGAAAGCACTTATGACTTCACAAATTGAACAGCGAATTTCATCCAGCAAATGCCGGAGTTTTTGTCGTGTCCGAAAAAGAGCGTGAGATAGTTTTCAGTTAAAAGGTTTTGTCAGGAACTGTCTACGCGATGGTTCCTTTTTATATGCCGTATGTCCGGGTGGTGAGGGAGCGGTCTTGAAAACCGTTGGTCTGAAAGGACTTGCAGGTTCGAATCCTGTGTGCGGCGTTTTGACAGCATAAGCCTAATTGGTAAGATAGTGGATTGCTAATCCACGAGTAGCCGCAGATGCGGTGTCTGGGTTCGAGTCCCAGTGCTGTCGCTGACTCTGTAGTCTAACGGTAGGACGCATGACTGCAAATCATGAAGTGTGGATTCGATTTCCATCAGGGTCTTATTTGCAGATATAGGCTAACGGATAGACCTTCCGGCTACGAACCGGACAATCCGGGTCCGAATCCCGGTGTCTGTACGCAGGATTCTTTCAATGGTAGGAAACCCGTCTGATACGCGGGCAATCGCAGTTCGAATCTGCGATCCTGTACGATGTTATTTACATCCTGTGAAATGAAAAGGTATTATGGTAGAAGAAAGAAGAGGAAAGTATTATGTTTGAAATCAAAGGAAGAGTAAATACAGCCATCTGCTACGCAAAGGTAGTGGAGGATGAGGCAATCGAACAAATCAGAAGAATGTGCGATTATGCCATGACAGAAGGCTCCAGAATCCGTATCATGCCGGATGTTCATGCCGGAAAAGGCTGCACCATCGGGACAACCATGACGATTATTGATAAGGCTGTTCCGAATGTTGTCGGGGTGGATATCGGATGCGGTATGTATACTGTAAATCTTGGAAAAAATGAGATCGATTTTGTAAAACTGGATGAGGCAGCGCATTACATTCCTTCCGGTATGAATGTCTGGGAAGGGAGAGCGGAAAAATTTGATTTAACGACGCTTGCCTGCTACAGGGAATTAAAAGATGCGAAGAGACTGGAAAGATCGCTTGGGACACTGGGCGGCGGCAATCATTTTATAGAGGTTGACGTAGCGGAGAACGGAACAAAGTATCTTGTCATCCATTCCGGATCCAGAAACCTGGGAAAGCAGGTGGCGGAGTTTTATCAGAAGCTTGCCATCAACTTAAACCGGGGCTATGGAGATTATCTGGAAAAAAGAGATGAAATCATCAGAACATACAAAGAGCAGGGCAGAAAGAGCGAAATTCAGGATGCGTTGAAGAAACTTCACTGGGAGGTATATGAATCCGAGGCAAGCATGCCGGAGGATTTGTGTTATTTATCCAGACAGTATCTTAAGGATTATCTTCATGATGTGGAAATCTGCCAGGCGTTTGCAAGAAGAAACCGTGAAAAAATGGCGGAGATTTTACTGGAAAGATGCGGATTAACTGCAGGGGAAGCATTCCATACGATTCATAACTATATTGATACGAATGAAATGATTCTTCGAAAGGGTGCTATTGCAGCACATAAAGGCGAAAGAGTGCTGATTCCGATCAATATGAGAGACGGAAGCGTTCTTGCCATCGGACGTGGAAATGAGGAATGGAATTATTCTGCACCTCACGGTGCCGGAAGACTGATGTCCCGCTCCAAGGCAAAGAGTGAGCTTTCTTTGGAAGAGTATAAGGAAACCATGAAGGGCATATATACGACTTCTGTAAACGAGAGCACGCTGGATGAAGCGCCCATGGCATACAAGTCATTGGATGACATTATCGATGTAATCAGAGAATCTGTTGATGTTATTGAAGTTTTGAAGCCGGTTTATAATTTCAAGGCATCTGAATAGAAAACCCATAATTTCATGCCGTTTATTCGTTTCTTTCATGGAAACGGAAAATGACACATGGTCCCCGGTCTCCGGTCTGCACCCATGTGTCATTCGGCAAAAATGACACAACACCCCCGGTCTCCGCTCCGCTCCGGTCGGCGCAGAACCGAGGTCCACCGGACCTCGTGCGCCCATGTGTCAAAATGTGGGACGGGAGAAAGTGGCCGGGAAAAATGACACTATAACCCCGTCACCTTGTGTCAAAATCAGGGAGGAAAAACAGTGAAAAGAAAACAGAAATGGGTAAGCCTTTTACTTATCGGCGTTATGACGACTTCGCTTGCGGCGTGTTCCCTGCCGAATTTAGCCGGGCAGCAGTCCGGCAATAATATCAGCTATAACAATGTTAATAACAACGTCAACAACACAAATAATAACATCAACAACAATACCAACACCACACCTCCGGATGCTTCATATGAAGAGCCGGACTTTGGTATTGAATATGCCTACTGGCTTCGATTAGATGACCATATGGGAAGTATCCTCTATGAAACGAACCTTGAGGATGTAAATTACAGACTGGCGGATTACGGCAATTATATAACGGTCTATATTACGAATAACGGAAGCGAAGACGCAACAATAGGCGGACAGTATAAACTTCAGAGACTTGTTGATGGGGAATATGTTGATTTAGAGGATAACATGAATCTGAAGTACGGAGATGTTTATGTTCAGGACATGCAACGGGTTATTCTTCACAACGAAGAGGATGGTTCGGAAATTGCTTTGGAAAGTGAAGATGAGCAGTTTGTCATTGCGCCGGGGCAGAAGATTAAAGCGGAATTTCTGACCATGATATATCCGATATTCGATGATCCGAGTTGTGAAGGAGAGTACCGGCTTATATACGGGGATGCCGTAATTGATTTCAAACTGTTCTGCGATGTGGTTTGCTAGGCAGCATTTAATCAATGTATACGCCGTCCCAGTAATTCTCCTTTGTGATCCGGCCGG
>CACZRH010000198.1 GCA_902783455.1 uncultured Lachnospiraceae bacterium
GAGAGACGTGAATACTTCAAAGAGGATGATGCTTTCTTAAACAAGAAAGTAAAGAAGGCTTTTGAAGCAGGCATTACTCCGATTCTTTGCTGTGGTGAATCCTTAGAGCAGAGAGAAATGAATGTTACCATGGACTGGATTCGTCTTCAGATTAAGTCCGATCTTGCAGGTGTTACCGCAGATCAGGTTAAGACCATGGTTATCGCATACGAGCCTATCTGGGCAATCGGAACCGGAAAGACCGCTACAAGCGATCAGGCAGAAGAGGTTTGCAAGGGCATTCGTGAATTAATCGCTGAGATTTATGATGCAGAGACTGCAGAGGCTGTTCGTATTCAGTACGGCGGATCCATGAATGCAGGAAATGCAGCGGAATTACTTTCCAAGCCCAATATTGACGGTGGTTTAATCGGCGGCGCTTCCTTAAAGCCTGATTTCGGACAGATTGTAAATGCCTAATGCTTAAATAAAACCGATTCAATATCGGTAACGGCTTTATTAGAAAGCTTTGGAAACGAATAATATCATAAAAGGCGGATTTGCGGATATGCGAATCCGTCATTTTTTTATGTGCACGCCTGCAAAATACACAGACTTTCTACTTATAATTTGCTGTTTTGTTTCGTATGTTTTCTTGCTATAATAGTATTTGTTTAGAGATTTTTTGTATTTTTTGATAAAATAACGGATTGTTATTTTGAAAGGGGAATCGTAATGATTATCAAATGCCCGAGTTGCAATGGCGCATTGGAATATGACGTAAAGCAGGGGCTTTTATACTGTAAATTCTGCGGATCGTTTTTTAAACCGGATGAAGTAGATATGCCGAAAGGATCTGCGCCGAAACCGGAAACAAACGAACCTTTGACATCATCGAATACTACCGGTCAGGGGGGATGGGCGCCGCAGGGATACGTACCGGGGAATTATGCAACACCTCCCAAACCGGTGGAATCGGCGGGACAAAATGTTTCACCTGCTGCCGCAAAATCATTGTTTGAACCGTATATTAATCCGGCGGACAGCAATGAGTTCAATAAATATAATTCCTATCAGGATTTGTCATCGGATGCCACACAAAACAGGGAAAGTGGAAAAACAGGTGATTTTGCCTATGATGTTCCGACGGATGTCCGTGAAAGAAACAAAAATGCTTATTATGAAGAACAAAAGCGTCTTCATGAAGAATATATAAATCGTCCGAAGGTGGATTACAGCAAACCGTTTGCCGGAACCTCCCGCGAGAATATGACGGAAGAAGAGCGTGCATATGCGGATATCAGAGACCGGCAGCAGTATCTGGAAGAGCAGGATGAAATTAACAGCCTTTATAACGGAACCGATTTCTTCGGTCGTAAAAAGGATTTAAGCTCCAAACACGAAAGTGCTATTCATGCGGAACGCATGGCGAATATGTATCCGACCGGCATTGTCGGCGCTGCGGTTAAGAATGGATATACACCGGATTACGGTCTGCATCAGGGTGATATGGATATGCTGATGCGGGGAGCAGCGCAGAACGGGAATATGCCTGTGCAGGGAGCACCGGGTGGAATGCAGAACGGGAATATACCTGTGCAAGGGACTCCGGGAACAGCCCCGAACGGGAATGGACAGATTGTGCAGGGGGCTGCAGCGTTTACCACAGGAATGCAGGAAGCAAAACAGGCTGCAGAGAATGCTGCAAACGAAGCTGCGAATAACACTGTTGCAAATAACACTGCGAATAATACTGCAAATAATGCTGCGCAAGGCGGTACCCAGTTTACGGTTCGAAATGCAGGTGCGCCGAAGAGAAGACCGGCAGGATATAATCAGAATGTGGGGCCGAACGGGGTGCGCTATACCGGAAACGGTGCGAGAATCCTCTGCGACCGGAATATGTACGTTACCACATCGGCGCCGGTGGAAGACGGCAAGTTTACCATGGATAACAATATTTATACCTGTACGAGCTGTGGTGCGGAACTTGCCTTAACGGGAGTGGAAACATCTTCCTTCTGCGCTTACTGCGGACAGCCGACCATCGTATTTAACCGTATGGAAAAAACAACCATGCCGGATTTTATTATTCCGTTTGTCGTTACAAAGGAAGAGGCATTAAAGAAAATTCGCGAGAAGCTAAGCACCGGTATTTTTGTACCTTCCAAACTTAAGAATTTTGAAGTCGAGAGACTTCGCGGAATCTATATTCCGTACTGGCTGTTTGATGCGGATTATACGGACAGCATGGTAGTTCGGACTAAGGTCAAGAGCGGAAAAACCACCGTTACCAAATATTACCGGATGAATACGCACTGCGAGCTTTACTATTTTCCGGTGGATGCGTCTAAAAACCTAAACGATAATATTTCGAGAAAATTGGAGCCGTATGATTACAGCGGAATCCGTCCATTCAACCCGGCCTATATGTCGGGATTCTATTCCGACCGTTTTGATATGTCGGCGGATACCATGATGATGACTTCCATGTACCGGGCGCAGTATATGATGTATGAAAAGGCAAAGAAAAAGGTTCCCGGTTCTCCGTGCGGCATGACGGATTCTTATCCGATGTATCATGTAAAGAAGAAGTATTATACAATGCTTCCGGCCTGGTTTATGACCATTCGTTACAACGGAATTCCCTATACCATCATGGTAAACGGGCAAAACGGAAAAGTGGTCGGTGCGGTTCCTTATGATCAGAAGAAATTCTGGGCATTTTTCGGTGGAATGTTTGCGGCGGCGGCGGTAGTCGGAATACCGCTTAATATTTTCATAATGCAGGAATTGTTGCATACCCATTCCGATGGTACCGGAAAACTGATTGCGTTTATGGTTATGGGTATTGCTACGTTATATGCAATTGCATGGGGCAGATATAAAATGTTTAAAAAGAGTATGGAGCTTTCCAGCGAAGAAGACATTACCAATTTTGTAAAAGAAAGGCAGGATATGGACTGATGGGAATTGCAATAGGAATTATTTTCGGTTTGGCATTTGTCGGCGGAGTTGCTGCCTTAATCAGTGTTTTTGCTTTGGCGAAATCCAATGACTATGGTAATCAGGAAGCGGATCTGGAACGGTATACGGGCTATAATCCGATTGAGATTTATAATGCGGGTCAGGTAACATCCTCCGGAATGAATGCCTCGCTTTTTTCCGATTCCGGGAATTCGTCCTGGTTCTAAGATTACCGCATACAAACGAATAAAAGAACAAAGATAAAATGAGGGACACTTCCGGCAACCACGAAAAGGTGGAAAATAAAATGCATGTAGCGGGTGTCCTTCATTCTGTAAAAGATGACGCTGAAGGTGTATAAAAGACCTCCGATTGCAATTAAAATCACTCCGGGAATGGGGATGACGCGTAGTGCGGGAACAGCCGCCACAATAATCATCCAGCCCATTATGATATAAAGCGCCTGAGAGAGTCTGTAATATTTTTTGATGTCAATCAGGTTAATAATGATTCCGATCATCATACATACAACATTGACACCGAAAATTCCCCAGCCCCATGCACCTTTTATCATGCATAAGCAGACGGGAGCGTAGGATGCGGTAATCATTACATAAATCATGCAGTGATCGAGAACCTGAAGGGTTTTCTTAACTTTCAGATTGGTTGTTGTATGATACAAAAATGAGGTGAGATATAAAGCAGTAAAACCGGAACCAAAAATTGCAGCCGCAACGATGGTCATGATACCGGATTGGCATTTCACCGACTGATAAATCATTGCTACCAGGCCGATCAGGGAAAGGATGGCAGCAATTCCGTGTGAAATGGAATTTGCGATTTCCTCACTACGGCTCTGATCGTTAAAACGCAGACCGCCGACGGAAATTTTATTTCCTGATTTAGTTGGTGTTTTTTTTGATACGGTATCCATATTGTTGAAAACTCCGACCTCCGATTTTGTTTCAAGTGAATTATATAGCCAAAGCGGAAACGATTACAAATTAAAAAAAGTTAAAAATTCTTAAAAAAAGTTTACTATTATTAAAAATTGATTAACACTTGCAAAACAGGAACGGATATGGTATATTTTTAACGCTGATGTTTTTTGGCATGGAGGTTTTAAATGGTTATCAGAACAGTTATTACGATTGTATTTATTATAGTTTGCGTGGCATTATCTGCATTGGTTTTACTTCAGGAAGGTAAAACACAGGGACTCGGAGCAATCAGCGGTGCAGCTGAGACATACTGGGGAAAGAATAAAGGCCGTTCCATGGAAGGTATGCTGGTAACACTGACAAGAGTGTTGTCCATTGCGTTTATTCTCCTGGCTGTTGTTTTGAATCTGACGCTTTTCTAGAAAGAGAAACAATGATGAAAGAAATGCCCTTGCGGAAACCGCAAGGGTTTTTTATACGCCGGGACTTTTGCTTATGCAGATTGCGGTCCGGCTGAGCATATGAAAAATACAACTGACAGTTGCTTTCATTTAAAGTAATAAGGGTGTAATATAAGGCAGTAAGGAGTTAGCCGTTTTTGAAAGAACGGGATTTGAATCATGAGCAGGAATGAAAAGAAGCTGATTGCGAATAATAAAAAAGTATATCATGATTATTTTATCGAAGAGACATATGAAGCAGGCATTGTTCTTCACGGGACTGAAGTAAAGAGTCTCCGGATGGGAAAGTGTTCCATCAAAGAATCCTTCCTTCGAATCGAAAACGGTGAAATGTTTATTTATGGAATGCATGTTTCTCCGTATGAAAAGGGTAATATTTTCAATAAGGATCCGCTTCGTACCAGAAAGCTTCTTCTTCATAAGAGTGAAATCATGAAGCTGGTCGGAAAGGTAAAAGAAAAAGGTTTTACCCTGGTTCCGATTGAGGTATATTTTACGGACGGAAAGGCGAAAATTTTAATCGGTCTGGCAAAAGGAAAGAAGCTATACGATAAACGCGAGGATATTGCGAAGAAAGACATGAAACGTGAAGCGGAACGTGATTTTAAGGCAAGAATATAGTATAATATATATAGCAGACAATACTTTTTTAATAGATGGCACTTTTAAAACTGAATAAGGGGTAGTAAAGGTTTCGACAGGGGTAATGCAGCTGGAGAAGCTATCCGCACGCAATGCGTTAAATGGCAAATCTAAATATAAACGCTAACGACAGAGTAGCATTAGCAGCCTAAGCGCTGCTTGTCCGCCCGGGTTCACCTACAAATCCGGATACGGGCATCATGAATTGTAGGAAACGGCATATGTTAAGCTTTGCGCATATGTACGTATTATGAAGCTACCGAGGCACGGAGGATGTTGTTCTCCGCCGGGTTGAGGGAATAATAAACGAACAACTACGATAGTAGAAGGACAGGGAATTTATCTTTGGACACGGGTTCGACTCCCGTCTACTCCACGAACAAAAGAAAGCCGAAAATCTGAGATTTTATTATAATTTCAATGGTTTTCAGCTTTTTTATTGCCGGAAATAATGACAAAATAAGGAAAAGGGCGTAAAATAATACAGAATTTTGAATTAAGAGGTCGAATGAAAATGAGTCATATTACAATCATTGTACCGTCCTACAATCCGGATGATAAATTAGAGGCCGTGGTAGCAGGACTGGTACAGGGTGGATTTGAAGACATTCTTGTCGTTAATGACGGAAGCAAGGAAGAGACGATTTCTCATTTTGAGGAAGTAAAGAAATACAAAGAAGTTACTTTAATCACGCATGAGGTGAATAAGGGAAAGGGCCGTGCCATGAAGACGGCTTTTTCGTATGTTCTCGAAAACTGTCCGGATTCCATCGGCGTAATTACCGTGGACGGCGATAATCAGCATACCGTAAAGGATATTCGATATATGGCGGAACGGATGATGGAAGATCCGGATTCGGTTTATATCGGTTGCAGAAGTTTTAAGGATAAAAAGATTCCATGGAGAAGCCGTTTCGGGAATAATACCACGTCTAATATTTTTACATATGTTTTGCGAATTCCGATTACGGATACACAGACCGGACTTCGGGGAACCCCGAAAAAATATCTGCCTTACCTGCTTGAAACAAAGGGAGAGCGTTATGAGTTCGAAACCGAAATGTTCTTTACCTTGAAGGAAAAGAATATTCCGTATAAGGAAACCACAATCGAAACGGTTTATATCGAGGAAAACGAGACCTCGCATTTTCATCCGATCCGGGATTCCTGGAAAATCTATAAACTGATTCTGGCATATGGGTTTAAGAAGCTTTTTACCTTCTTAAAATTTATGCTGAGTTCATTTTTGTCCTTCCTGACAGACTGGGGAATATACAGCCTTTTACTTCTTTTGTTAAATGGAAAAATCGATGACAAGCTGGCGCTTGCGATCGCTGTAGTGTCCGGGAAACTGATTTCTTCCATTTTGAATTTTATTCTCAATAAGAAACTGGTATTCAAAAGCGGAGAAGGCTTTTTCGGATTTCTTTGCAGATATTATACGCTTTGGCTTTGCCAGACAGGCTGCTCATACGGGCTTATTTACGGACTTGGAATTTTGTTCGGAAGCGAGAGCATTATCGTCCGCATGATTTTAAAGCCGATTGTCGATATAGTATTATTTGTGCTTAGTTATAAAATTCAAAAGAACTGGGTTTTTAAGACAAATTTGAAAAAATCGGATGATTTATCACAAAATCAATAAAAAGAATTCACAATTTCTTCATTTCCTTTTGATACACTGATATAGTATTCGGTCAGAGAATATTTTTTTGTTGCCGTAAACAGGCAGCAGTTATGCAAAAAAGAAACGGAGAAGTTATAAATGAGCGTTAAAATTCTTGTGGTAGATGACGAAAGCCGTATGCGAAAACTGGTGAAGGACTTTTTGCTGAAATCGGATTATGAGGTTTTAGAAGCGGCGGACGGTGAAGAGGCATTAAATATTTTTTATGCAAATAAAGATATTTCACTGATTCTTTTGGATGTCATGATGCCGAAAATGGACGGTTGGGATGTCTGCAGGGAGATTCGCAGGGATTCAAAGGTTCCGATTGTGATGCTGACCGCAAGAAGTGATGAGATGGATGAACTTCTTGGGTTTAAGCTTGGTGTGGACGAGTATATTTCCAAGCCCTTCAGTCCGAAAATTTTAGTAGCCAGAGTGGAAGCCCTTCTTCGAAGATCCAATAATACTTCGGAAGAATCCAACCTGGAAGCCGGTGGAATCGAAATCGATAAGACGGCACATATTGTCAAGGTGGATGGAAAAGAAGTTGATTTAAGTTTTAAGGAATTTGAACTTCTTACGTATTTTGTTGAAAATAAAGGAGTGGCCCTTCCTAGAGAAAAGATACTCAATCATGTATGGAATTATGATTATTTCGGTGATGCCAGAACGATTGATACCCATGTAAAAAAGCTCCGTTCAAAGCTTGGCGAAAAGGGCGATATGATAAAAACAATCTGGGGACTGGGGTATAAATTTGAAACACTCAATTAAAAAACAATTTTCCCTCATATTTACGCTTGTTTTTACCGCTGTTATTTTGCTGTTTATTTTTACGAATATTTTTCTTCTAAAAGGTTTCTATATGTTCGCAAAGCAGAGAGCTTTGGTGGAAGCATATGAAGAGATTAATCTTGCGACGGAAGTTAACAATCTCGAGTCGCAGGATTTTCTTTTGTCTTTACGCAATATCTGCGAACGCAATAACTTAAGTGTTATTATCTTAAGCCGGGATGAGAAGGTTGTGGTTTCCTATCAGGGGAACGATCTGATTCTCAAACAGAGGCTGCTTTCTTATTTTATGGAAGGTTCCCGGTTGAATGTTAAAGTAATAAAAAGGAGCGATGATTTTACCATCGAGCAGTACACGGATCCGGTCAGCGGATTTGAATATCTGGATTTGTTTGGGGAGCTTTCCACCGGGGAGCGGTTTATGCTTCGTACTTCCGTGGAAGGAATTAAAGCGAATGTATATATTTCCAACATGTTCTTAATTATGATCGGTTTGGTCGGTATTATTGCAGGTTCCATTACCATTCAGATTGTTATGGGACGAATTGTAAAACCGATTCTGAAACTGACGGAGATTTCCGAAAAAATCACGCAGCTCGATTTTAATGCAAAATATGTCGGAAAAGGGGAGGATGAATTAGATCAGCTCGGACAGAATATCAATCAGATGTCCGAAAAGCTTGAAAGTACAATCTGTGAGTTGAAAGAAGCAAATGCAAACCTGATGAAGGATATTGAAAAAAAGGAACAGCAGGAAGAATCCCAGAGGGAATTTATTGCGAATGCATCGCATGAATTGAAAACCCCGATTGCGTTAATTCAAGGCTATGCAGAGGGGCTTAAGGAAGGTATAATTGAGGATAAGGACAGCAGGGACTATTATTGTGATGTTATCGTGGATGAAGCATCCAAAATGAACAGCCTTGTAAAGAGTCTGATGAGTTTAAACGAACTTGAACTGGGGAATAACTCGGTTAATATCGAACGTTTTAATGTTGCCGAACTGATTCAGAATCAGATTCAGACGATGTCCCTTCTGGCATCCAATCAGGGGATTACGATTGAATATGAACCGACGGAACAGTACGTTTTCAGTGACGAGTTCAAAGTAGAAGAGGCGTTTCGAAATTATCTTTCCAATGCGTTAAATCACGCTGAGGGTGAAGAGAAAAAGGTGATTATTGAAACCGTATCGGAAGAAGAGCTGCTTTATGTGAAGGTGTTTAATACCGGGCAGCAGATTCCGGAGGATGCCATTCCGAAGCTTTGGGATAAATTTTTCAAAGTGGATAAAGCAAGAACCAGGGAATACGGAGGAAGCGGTGTCGGACTTTCGATTGTGAAAGCGACCATGGAACTTCTTGGGCAGAAATACGGATGTGAGAACAGGGAAGACGGCGTGATGTTTTATTTTACATTGCCGATGAAATAGAACTGAAGCAATAGAAAATTGTTTTGAAATAACAGTAGCTGGGGCGGAAAATGACACAATATCCCCGTCCCCTAGTGTCAAAATGGGGGTGTAAGTATGCAAAAGAAGAAAATGAATGAAGCGGAACTGATTGCACATTTTGACGAAGCGGTTAGTAACGGAGATTTATATATCTGCCTGCAGCCGCAAATCAACCATAACACGAAGCGTATGGTTGGTGCGGAAGCGTTGATTCGCTGGAATCATCCGGTGTTCGGAATGCAGTATCCGAATGATTTTATTCCGGTTCTGGAGCGAAATAACTTAATCTTCCGGGCAGATTTGTTTGTGTTCCGCGAAGTCTGCAAGTTTTTAAAGTCACGTCTGGATGCACATAAAACGGTTGTTCCGGTTTCCGTTAACATGTCTCGTTATGACATTTACAATAACAATTATGTGGAATCCATAGAAGCAATCCGCAGGGAATATGATATCCCCGTAAAATATCTCCGGGTGGAAATTACGGAATCTTCTGCAATCGGAGGACTGGATTTAATTAAAAGGGCAATGGATAAACTTCATGAATTCGGATATCTGGTAGAGATGGATGATTTCGGAAGCGGATATTCATCGCTTAATATATTAAAGGATTTGGAAGTGGATATTATTAAGCTGGACATGCGGTTTCTGGTCGGAGAAATCGGCGGAAGGGGCGGAATTATAATCAGCTCCGTTGTTCAGATGGCAAAATGGTTAAAAACCGCCATTATAGCAGAGGGCGTGGAAACCCAGGAGCAGGCGGATTACATGAAGAGTATCGGCTGTAATTATATTCAGGGATATTTATATTCCAAGCCTTTGCCCGTTCCGGAATTTGAAGAAAAACTGGATGTAACGCATCATGAACCGTTAAATCCGTCGCTGAAGCTGGTGGAAGCCATGGATGCGGAAAAATTCTGGAATCCGGATACTCTTGAAACACTGATCTTCAGCAATTTTGTCGGCGGTGCTTCTATTTTTACCTATAATAAGAGCTCGCAGAGACTGGATGTTTTAAGAATTAATGAGAAATATTTAAAAGAACTCGGAATGAATCAGTCCGAGGAAGATATTCTGCTTGAAAATCCGTGGTATTTCTTCGGCGATGATGCGAAGAGAGTATATTTAAAGACCATCGAGAAGGCAATTGAATCCAGAGATGAAGAAAGCTGTGAAACGTGGCGTAATATTGAATCCAAATGCTGTGGTGACGATAAAATCTGTATTCGTACGGAAATGCGTGTAATCGGAAGAGCGGATGAGGAATTCTTGGTCTATGCGATGATTCAGAATATTACTCCCGAGAAAAAACGGTATCAGGAAATTTTTGAAAATGATCAGAAGCTTATGAATGCAGCGGACCACGCAAACGTATATGCATGGGAATATATAATTGCAACGCATGAAATGAGACCATGCTTTAGGTGTATGCGGGATTTGGGACTCCCTGCGCTGGTTGAAAATTATCCGGAACCGGTTATTGAATCCGGACTGTTTCCGCCGGATTATGCGGATGAATACCGCAGTTGGTTACGTCAGATTGACAACGGACTTGATTATATAGAGGGAATCATTCCTCTTACTGTTGGAAGAATTCCGTTCCATGTACGATATACAACAGAATTTGATGATAACGGAAAACCGTTAAAAGCTTATGGCTCGGCTACTTTGGTGGTTGAGGTACCAACAGAAGAGGGTAAATAAAATCGAAGCAGTATATATTGGAAGAGTATTGCAGGGATAGTTTAACATAGGGGATTGCCGGAAAAGACAGTGAAAAAGGGGAGTTTTTATGGGCTTTAAAGCAAGATCGATGCTGATTTGTATCATTATTACATGGCCGTGTTATGCGCTTATGCTGTATTGGGTTCTGAGGCGGGATGCAATGCAGGGTGGCGTGAAATTTTTGATTTGCTGTTTTGGCGGACTGCTTGTGGCGTTTTTGGTAACGCTTGCAATTCAGACTTTTTCCAAGAATGTAAAGGGGCAGAATGCTATTGAAACGGAATTTGAAAAGAATGGTTATTCCGACCGCTATATCGAGATTACGCAGTCGGAGATTGACCGGCTGAAAGGGAAATCGATTTCCAGGTATTATATCCGTTATGTTGTTTTGCTGGCAAATGCGTATTTATTCAGAAAAGAACCGTATCGTGCGCTTGAAACAATCAATTTAATCAATCCGGAAAATCTGAAAAATCATACGAAGAAAAATGCACCGGTAGACCAGTCCCAGCTGATGCAGTTTTTTGCCGTTCAAATGTGTGTTTCCGAAGATTTAAATGATTTACAAAGGGCGCATAATGTAATGAATGATGCGGCGCCTTATATAACACAGTATTATGGGAAGATTATATCAACGGATATCCTGATTGATGAGATGTATGTTACCTATTACTGTATGTGCGGGGATTTTTCCAATGCCATGAAATATGCCGATCATACGCTTCTTCGCAGTATTAAGGGAGTGGAATATATCGGATACGCATTAAAAGCAAAGGTATTTCTTTCGATGGGAAATCTTCAGGAAGCCAGAAATAATCTTGAAATATCCCGTGGATATGCGAAGAAAAAAATGGAATTTGACTACATTGAGCAATATGACGAAAAAATCCGAAAAGCGGAACAAAATTTTTCCTAAATTTTTCATGATTTATCTGTTGACTTATCCATATCGGAATGGTATTATAATCAAGCTGTCGCGAAATGCGGCGGCTTGATTTTTTCTTAAAATCCATGTTTGACGCATATGTGAAAGATGATTTAAGAAAAGTGAACCTTGACAAATGAACAGCAATGCAACCCTGAAAATTCCAAGTTAGCAATGAGCAATGCCAAATTTGCCGGCAGAACAGCCGCA
>CACZRH010000199.1 GCA_902783455.1 uncultured Lachnospiraceae bacterium
TAATTTTTTCAGGTATTTCTTTACCTCAATC
Source organism: uncultured Lachnospiraceae bacterium (assembly GCA_902783455.1). Lineage (GTDB taxonomy): Bacteria > Bacillota > Clostridia > Lachnospirales > Lachnospiraceae > UBA3766. Next base: position 32 of record CACZRH010000199.1, read on the forward strand.
ATTTTATCCCTTAACTCTGCCGCCGATTCGAAGTCAAGCTGCGCGGCAGCCTTCTTCATGGCTTTCTCCAGAGTTGAAAGCATCTTCTCCAGTTCCGCCCTGCTCATGGATTCCGGATCTTTTTCAAACTTCTTCTCATCCGAAGCAACCTTCTTCGAAATACTGATTAAATCGCGGACCGCCTTTTTAATCGTGGTCGGCGTGATTCCGTTCTCCTCGTTATATTTCATCTGGATGCTCCGACGGCGGTTGGTCTCGGAAATGGCAGCCTGCATGGAATCCGTCACGGTATCCGCATACATAATGACGCGTCCTTCGCTGTTACGGGCAGCACGTCCGATGGTCTGAATTAAGGATGTCTCGCTTCGAAGAAAGCCCTCCTTATCCGCATCCAGAATCGCAACCAGCGTAATTTCCGGGATGTCCAGACCTTCCCTTAAAAGATTGATTCCAACGAGTACATCAAATTTATCCAGACGCAGATCCCTTATGATTTCCGCACGCTCCAGGGTGTCGATATCGGAATGCAGATATTTTACACGAATCCCCACATTCTCCAGATACCCCGTTAAATCCTCTGCCATCCGCTTCGTCAGGGTGGTAATCATAACCTTATTGTGATTCGCGGTTTCTTTTCGGATTTCTCCCACAAGATCATCAATCTGTCCGTTGGTCGGGCGAACATCCACTTCCGGATCCAACAGTCCGGTCGGCCGGATGACCTGCTCGGCTCTTAAGATTTCATGCTCCTTCTCGTATTTGGACGGCGTCGCCGAAACACAAAGAAGCTGGTCGATATGGGATTCGAATTCATCGAAATTAAGCGGCCGGTTATCGAGAGCCGAAGGAAGTCGGAATCCGTACTCTACCAAAGTTTTCTTTCTCGCGCGGTCCCCGTTATACATGCCGCCGATTTGCGGAATCGTCATATGGGACTCGTCAATAATCATCAAAAAATCATCCTTGAAGAAATCTAAAAGACATCCGGGCGGCTGTCCCGGTTTCTTTCCGCTTAAAATTCTGGAATAATTCTCAATGCCCGAGCAAAATCCCGTCTCGCGAAGCATTTCGACGTCATAATTTGTTCTTTCCGCAATCCGCTGCGCCTCCAAAAGCTTATTCTCACTTTTGAAAAATGCAACCCGTTCCTTACATTCCTCCTCGATTTCATCGCAGGCTTTCTTCATCTTATCCGCCGCAATGACATAATGGGAAGCGGGGAAAATTGCCACATGCGTCAGCACGCAGTTCACCTTTCCCGTTACCGGATCGACCTCGGAAATCCGGTCGATTTCATCCCCGAAGAATTCCACACGGTAAACCACCTTGTTATTTTCAGCCGGCGCAATCTCCAGCGTATCTCCGTGAACGCGGAACGTACCGCGGTTTAAATCCATATCATTCCGGTCATACTGCATTGCCACCAGCCCGCGAATTACTTCGTCACGGTCCTTTTGCATTCCGGGACGCAGGGAAAGCACCATTCCCATATAATCGTCAGGGCTGCCCAGACCGTAAATACAGGAAACACTGGCAATAATAACCACATCACGACGCTCCGTTAAGGAAGCCGTCGCGGAAAGCCTAAGCTTGTCAATCTCGTCATTTACCGAGGAATCCTTCTCAATATAAGTATCGGAAGACGGCACATAAGCTTCCGGCTGATAATAATCATAATAGGACACAAAATATTCCACCGCATTTTCGGGAAAAAATTCCCGAAATTCGGAATATAACTGCGCCGCAAGTGTCTTGTTATGCGCGATGACAAGAGTCGGTTTGTTTAACTCGGCAATGACATTTGCCATCGTAAAGGTTTTTCCGGAACCGGTGACACCAAGGAGGGTTTGCACCTGGTTTCCCAAACGGAACCCGTCCACAAGTTCCCGGATGGCCTGTGGCTGGTCGCCGGTCGGTTTATAATCACTGTGAAGGACAAAATGATCCATAAAAAATCTGCTACCTTTCTTTTTACGTTCCAAACGATTCGCCGTATTCAAACGGTCAAAACCGGTTTACGCAGTAAGAACAGTATAGCAGATTTCAGGTCTTATGTATAGTAAAAAATCGAACTTTTGTTTGCTTTTTGAATTGCCTTTTACGGTTTCATTTTTGATTTCAATACTTCAATTGCCTTATCCAACTGGGTATCCGTCTCATCCTCCAGATAAGCATCCACATCCAGATCCACTTCCACATCCGGCTCGATTCCGATCTGATGGAAGCATTCTCCGTTCGGCGAATAGAATTTTCCGGCAGTTACCTTTACCACGGACCCGTCCGGAATCGGATAAACGCTCTGGTAAACACCCTTGCCGTAAGTCTTCTTTCCGACAATCGTTGCCACACCGGAATCCTTTAACGCAGCCGTCATGATCTCCGAAGCGGATGCGGAATTCTCATCCGTTAATACGACCATCGGTATATCCCACTGCTTCGAACCGTCGCAGGTATAATTGATTCGTTTTCCCTGTTTGTCCTCTGTATAAACAATCAGGCCGGCCGGCATAAACTGTCTGCACATATCAACCGCAACATCAAGACCGCCGCCCGGGTTTCCGCGAAGGTCAATAATAATCCCTTTCACATTGTCTTTCTTGGACTGATTCAGGGCATCAATAAACTGTTCCGTAGCCGCATCGGAAAACGAAGCAATCTGAATGTATCCGATACCGTCTTCCATTTTCTCATAATATACGGCATCGATGGTAATCTCTCCGCGGGTAATCGTTACCTCAACCTTTTCTCCTTTTCTTGCAAGCACCAGGTTAACATCCGTATCTTTTTCACCCCGGACAAGCTTTACGACTTCCGTCACACTCATTCCGGCAACATCTGTTCCGTCCACTTCGATAATATAATCCCCTGCCTTAACACCTGCCTTTTCCGCCGGCGAACCGAGTTCGACGCTGTCAATCAGGGTATAACTGGATGCGGGATCCGTCGTTAAAACCGCTCCGATTCCGTAGAACTTGCCTTCCCAGCTCGCATTGGTCAGCTTCATGTCATCCGCGGAATAATAGACCGTATATTTATCTCCCGTGGAACGCATGATGCCGCGATAGATTCCGTCTAAGACTTCATCATCCGTAACATCCTCATAATATACCACATTTAAAATCGTTCTTAAGAGATTGATTTTATAAATTGCGGCATTGCTTAAAAAGCTGTTCTTCGGAGCAATCCGAATACCGAAAAGCAGAATAAACGCAACCACTACTAAAATAATCAGGGAAAGCAGCATTCCTGCCACCATTCCCAGAAGAAATTTAGCAATATTCTTTTTTGAGGATTTTCTGCCTGCGCTTTTGTCTGAAGATTTCTGTCCGGAAGGCTCTGCCTTGATTTCGACCGTTCCTTCCTCCAGATTCTTTATTGTCTCATCCGTAATTTCTATTTGTGTCAGTGTTTCTTTTTCGTCCATTTTATTTAACTTCTTTCTCAAATCGCAGACTGTTTTTCAATCTGCATGGTTACGCAATTTCCCTTGCGCGAATCCGCACACGCAATCGTTACTCTTTTTCAAAAATCCATGCCATTAATTTTCCTGACACGGAAAATTCAAATCAAAATAAGATTTAAGGATGCGGAATGTAGTTCCACGGGGTTACATAGGAACCGTTTAATTTAACGGTAAAGTGAAGGTGAGGCCCCGTCGAGTTACCGGTCGATCCGACAAGGGCGATTTTCTGTCCCCTGGAAACCGTCTGGCCGCTGCTTACAAGCAGTTTGGAAGCATGCATGTAAATCGTATAAAGATTGTCACCATGATCGATCATGACATAATTTCCCATACTGGCATTATATGCCGCTCCGACAACGGTTCCGTCATAAGCTGCCAGAATCGGCGATCCGCTCGGTGCTGCCAAGTCAACGCCGCTATGGAATTTCTGGGTTCCGTAAATCGGATGAACCCTGTAACCGTATTCACTTGAAACTCTGGTATAGGAAGGCGCCGGCCAGCAGAATGCACCGCCGTCGTAAACTCTTGCCTGCGCAAGCTGTGCCTTTTGTGCCGCTACCTGCTGTTCGATCTGGGCAATTACGGAATCTCTGGCAGCAAGCTCCGCTTCGTATTCCTGTAAGGTTGCCGCCTGATGTGCGATGTCCGCCTGATATGCCGCAATTTCCTCCTGCTTTGTCTTAATCAGTTCTTCTGTTGCAGCCTTCTCTTCCTCTGCAGCTTTCTTTAATTCCTGAAGACTTGCCTCTTCGCTTTCGAGTTTTTCTTCGCAGGCCGTTACATAATCCACCGTTTCATTATAACGTGCATACATATTGGCATCGTAGTCCGCCAGTTTGTTTATGTTTTCCATGCTGTTTAAGAAATCACCGAAGCCATGTGTCGTAAAGAGCAGTTCCAGATAATAATTGTCCCCCTGCTCGTAGAGCGACTGTACGCGCTTCTTCATCGCAGCATACTGCGAATTCTTGATTTCAATAGCTTCATCGAGTTCCTTTTTGGTCTCGTCAATTTCCGCCTGCTTTTGGAAAATATCCTCGTTCAGGCTGTCGATTTTATCGTTGATTTCCATTACAGTATGATCAAGCTCGGTAACATAGGCGGCCAGGTCATTCTTACTCTGCTCAAGCTTTGCCTTAACCTGCTTTACATTCGTGATATTGGATTTGATTTTATCCCGCTCACCCTGTTCGGCTTTAATCTGATTCTGCTTTTCCTGGATACTTGCCTGTAAGTCGGAAACGGTATCCGCACTGACTCTTCCGACCGGCATAAGTGTAAAAAGCAGCACGGTGGAAATTCCCACTGCCACTGCTTTACTGATTTTCCTAAATAATTTTTTATTCTGCATTGATCAATAATCCCCGGGCAATCATTCTCTTTCCTTCCGGTAACCGCCCTGCCCCTGTGGTTTCCGGTACTGCTTTTATCACACGCGCAAATGTTTTCTTACCGTAAAGAAGCTTCCGAAGAAACCGATTCCGATTCCGATTGCAAGTGAAATCGGAGCAAGCCAGGAAAATACGGTTTCCACCGGTACATAGGAAATATAGTCATTCAAAAACGAGAAATTCGTTTTTAAGAATTCAAATGCTGCATTATAAAGGAAATAAAGTACAGCCACCGGAATCGCCGAACCGATCATACCGATAATAATTCCTTCGAAAACGAATGGTGCACGTACAAAGAAGTCTGTCGCGCCGACATATTTCATAATTCCGATTTCCTCTTTTCTTACTGAAATACCAATTGTTACGGTATTGCTGATTAAGAAAATGGATACTGCCAGCAAAAGTGCAATCATGCCGATGGATACATAAGTAACGACCGCTTTCACACCGGAAAGGGTGTTGGCTGTAAGCTCGGATTTGTTGATTTTACGGACGCCTTCCACGCTGCCGAGATAATTTACCAAATCAGCCTGCTTGGAAACATCACTTAAATAAATTTGTAAGTTTTCGGAATTTGCCAGAGGGTTTTCCGTAAAGCCTTCCGCATTCTCACCGAGTTTCTGTGAAAACTCTGCCCATGCTTCGTCTGCGGAAATAAAATCGCAGCGATACACTTCCGGACGTCCCTTTACAAGATCCTGAATCTGGTCAATACGTTCCTGTGATACGTCTTCGTTAAAGTATACGGTTACGGAAACGCCTTCCTCCACGGTTTTTACAATATGATTGACATTGAATACAACCGCTAAGAAAATACCGAAAACGAAAAGGCAGGCGGAAATCGTAGCCAGTGATGCCAGTGTAAACCATTTATTCCGGAATACGTTCCGGATTCCCTGTCCGAGAGTATAGAAGAATGTGTTAATCATCGATATATGCTCCTTCCTTCTCGTCGCTTACAATGACACCCTGCTTCAGCGTAATAACACGCTTCTGCATTTCGTTCACGATATCGCGGTTATGCGTTACAACTACAACTGTAGTTCCGTTCTCGTTAACCTTCTCAAGCAGCTTCATGATATCATTGGTGTTTCTGTAGTCTAAGTTACCGGTAGGCTCGTCCGCAAGAAGAATGGTCGGACGATTAACCAGTGCACGGGCAACCGCCACACGCTGCTGCTCACCACCGGAAAGCTGCTTGGGTTTTGCTTTGTATTTGCCGGCAAGTCCGACAAGGGAAAGCATATTCGGTACATTCTTTCGGATTTCTCTTTCGGGACGCATAACGATTCTCTGTGCAAAAGCAACATTCTCATACACGTTTCGATCCTTCAAAAGACGGAAGTCCTGGAATACTACGCCCAGACCTCTTCGGAATTTCGGCACCTTATTATGCTTCATTCTGGTCAAATCGTAGCCGTTTACGATTACACGGCCGGAATCCGCAGTCAGCTCCTTTAACAGAAGCTTAATCAGAGTGGATTTCCCGGAACCGGAATCGCCCACGATAAAAACAAATTCACCTTTTTTAATTTTTAAATTGATATTCATCAAAGCCGGAACGCCGTTCGCATCTGAATAAGCGATATTGACATTCTCAAGATAGATGACGTTTCTGTTGGAATCATCACCCTTCTCGCGGCTTATCTTTCTTTTTTCTGCCATGAAAAAAACTCCTTTTCCTGATTCACGGTTTTACACAATACTTAATACTCAATATTTTCCATGTAATTCATGTAGCGCACTACCATCAGTGCAATTCTGAACGTAATCGCGTCCTCGAAAACACGAAGATCCAGACCGGTCGTTTTCTGCAGTTTATCCAGTCTGTACACAAGCGTATTTCTGTGGATAAACAGCTGTCTGGAGGTTTCGGATACATTCAGGGAATTCTCGAAAAACTTGTTAATGGTAACCAGAGTTTCCTCATCGAGATCATCCATGCTGTGTCCGTCAAAAATTTCCTTAATGAACATTTTGCAAAGAGGAATGGGAAGCTGATAAATCAAACGTCCGATTCCAAGCTGGCTATAAGCAATTACGCTTCTTTCATCAAAGAAAATCTTTCCGACGTCGAGCGCCATCTTTGCTTCTTTGTAGGAACGGCTCACATCCTTAATTTCGTTTACGGGAGTACCGTAAGCTATTTTAATTTTTTTTAAGCCGTCACGCTTTAAGTAACGCACGATTTCGTTCGCCATCCGGTCGATGTCCTCGGTCTCGTTTTCCTCGGTCAGATCCTTGATGACAACCACATTATTCTCATCAACCGCAGTAACGAATTCCCTTTTGTCGTTTCCGAGAAAATCCTTTACCTGGTCTAAACAGTTGATGTCTTTTCCGTTTTCATTCTCCACAATCAGGCAGACACGACGCACATCCGTCTGGATATGCAGTCTCTTGGCACGGCCGTAAATATCAACCAAAAGCAGGTTGTCGAGCAAAAGGTTTTTGATGAAATTATCCTTATCAAAACGCTCTTTATAAGCAACCACCAGGCTCTGAATCTGGAATGCGGCCATTTTACCGACCACATAGGTATTTTCCCCTGTACCGGAGCAGACCACGATATACTCAAGCTGCTGGTCATCGTAAATCTTAAAATACTGATCGTTCTGAATTTCCTGGCTGTCTGCAGGCGATTTCACGAATTCCTCGACAGTTCCGGCATAATTGGTCTGGAAGGAAGAGGTTGTCGCAACCACTTTTCCTTCTGTATCCGTAACGCATAAATCCATACCCGAAATGCTCTTCATTCCATCGATGGAATTCTGCAGAATCTGACTGGAAATCATAATATGTTACCCCCTTAGGCGGCTGTTGAAAAGTCTTTTTTATAAAACCATTGTTTTCAACAAAACCCTCTTTGATTTTTATGTCAAAATGACATACCCCATTTGCCATTGTACTACAATTCTTCATAAAATTCCACAACTTTTTAGCATTTTATTGGTAATTTTTTACTAAAAGTGGTAGACATAACTATAATAACAGTAAAACAGGTCATCCCCCGTCAGGGGTCTGACCTGTTCTTTGCACATTTTATTTCAAAATTGTAGTTTTTCGAACTATTCTCCCTGCTTCAGCCTTATGCCTGTTTCCGTGATCTCAATCAGACCCATCTTCAGAAGATTACCGACCGCACGCTTGAATTCGTTCTTACTCATATTCATTTCACGGCGAATGGTTTCGGGAGATGCCTTGTCATTAAACGGCAGTACACCGTCATAGCTTTGGATGGCCTTCATGACTGCATCGGAATCGGATGCGATCTGCATATATGCCTTCTCCCTGATGGAAAGCGTTAATTTTCCGTCGTCCTTAACTTCAATGACTCTGGCCGTCACATGACTTCCGACCGGAAGGTCCTTAATGAACTCCCGTTTCGGAATCAGTGCCGAATACTTATCATCCACTGCCACGAATGCTCCGAAATTATCGCTTATTTCATAAAGCGTTCCCTCTACTCTGTCCTCCATCCGGTACGGACTTTCCTTTGCCAGGTAGTGATAAATTTTCATGGTCGCGCAAAGACGGGAGCTTTTATCAATATAAGTTGCCACTAAAACCTCATCCCCGGGACGGACCTTATAGGTCTGCTCATGGAACGGAAGAAACAGATCCTTTTCCAGTCCCCAGTCTAAGAAAGCGCCGATTCCGGTCACGCTCGCCACGCGAAGTTTTCCGATCTCGTGAAGTTTTACGTAAGGAGTCCGCAGCGTCGCAATCAAACGGTCTTTCGAGTCCTTATACAAAAATACCTTCATCTCATCGCCAACACTGACTTCTTTTTCAATCTGCGATTTCGGAAGCAAAACCTTTTCTTCCGCAGGGATTTTATCCTCCGGTGAAAAGGACGGATCTGCCAGATATACTCCGAAATCCACTTTTTTCATGATTTTTAAATTCTGTGTAATACCAAGTTCCAACATTTTTTATTCTCTTTTCTTAAATATATATTTATCGGAGAAACAATTGTCATTATAGACTCTTTTGAGGGTAAACACAATTCCATATGCGAACA
>CACZRH010000200.1 GCA_902783455.1 uncultured Lachnospiraceae bacterium
CACGGCTACGTATCGAGAATATCAAACGGTCTGGTTAATGACCCGGAGCATCCACAGGACTGGTATTACTGTGCCAAAGGACAGGTTTTGAATAAGTACACGGGGCTTGCATCCTATGACGGACAATGGTTCTATGTATCCGCCGGTAAACTGGATACCACATTTTCCGGATTCGTTAATTATAATGGAGGCGTTTTCTTAGTCGGCGCAGGAAGAATCATGAGAGAAATTAACGGACTTGCGATGGATCCGGCAGGAAGCGGCTGGTATTATTTTGCGCTTGGACAGGTTCAGATGAATTATACCGGTCTGGTATTATATGACGGACAATGGTTTTATGTACAGAACGGAAAGCTGATGGATGGCTATACCGGAATCGTCAGATATGACGGAGTCGATTTCTATATAGTAAACGGAAGAGTTTTATAAAAAGAAAGGGGAGATAGGAGAAAATGAAATCAAAAATGAGAAACTCTTTTAAACTTATGGCGGGGGTATTATTCGCCATGCTGTTTGCTTTTATTCTCGGCGGAACTTCGCTGAAAGCAAAGGCAGCAAACTATGACCTGTATATTTACGGCAGGCAGGTAACCGATGAAAATGCGTCCAATATCTGGGCGGGAAGTCTTTTTGCAGACGGAGCATTTTCTTATAATCCTTCCACCAATACGTTGACCATTAAAAATGGTTTTCTGGGGTCGGATGACAGTATATTTATGATCAAAGCAGGCGAACACTTGCCGGAGAATTTTGTCATCAACGTGGATGGTGATTTTAAAGTAATCGGTGTTTCAAGTTTTATTCAGCTTCAGTGTAAAAGTGCCATCCTGCAGGGAAGCGGTACAATCGAATTTCAGCAAAACGCAGCGAACTATCCTTATTTAAGAATCGGTCAGATGTATAATAATTCTCTTACCGTAAAGGATTTAACCATTAAAAAAGTGAACTTTGTCGGTGGAGGAAGTGCTGTTTACCGATGCAATATTACATTTGATAATGTTAATATCGAGGCATGCGGTAATAGTGATGCCATTTCCGGTTATGGTGGAACCATCGCATTTAACAACTGCGGAATTACCTACCCTGTTGGTGCGCAGGTGAAAAGTTCCGTTTTGGAGCCTGATTCCAATGTGGTGGCTAAGAGCGTTATCATTGAAAAAGCCGTAAATTACGGAGTAAATGTAATGGGAACACCGGTTACCAGTCTGAATGCGGAAGATGTATTTGCCGGAGATCCAAACTATGCAGGGGTATTTTCCTATGATGCAGACAGCTGTACGCTGAATGTTTTAAAGGATGTAAGTATTTCTGCTTCGGAAAGTCCGATTTTTGATGTTAAGATTGCATATACGGGATTAACAATAAAGCTGGATGCGGTAATGAATGTAAGCGGAGACACATCGATTCTTGCTACCAATTCGCAGAAGGTTATGATTACCGGAGGACAGATTAATTACAGCGGTACCAAAAATTATCCGATCGGTGTGCAGTATGGAAACGGTCTTACCTTAAAGAATACTGTATTAGACGGCGTTTCTCTTTCCGGAAACGGTCATTCCACTTATCTTAGAATTGATGGCTGCACGATTTTTGCTCCGAGCGGAATTGTAAACTTCAACAGCGGAATTACGCTTGAAAACTGTATGATTTCCGAGCCGGAAGGTGCAGTTGTCGGAAACAGTAAAATTTTATGCAGGGACAACACGACTCCCGCATCCAATTTAAGAATTGTTTGCAAAAATGGTCTGGTAGTTGAAGGAGATCAGATTAATTATTATAAGAACGGTGTGATTGATACCGAATTCTTTGGATTTGTTGAGTTCGAAGGAAGCAAGTTCTTAGTAGCAAACGGCTGTGTAGTTAAATCTGCGCAGGGCTTGAAGCAGGATCCGCAGAATGGGGATGACTGGTATTTCTGTGCAAACGGACAGGTTCAGATGCAGAAATCCGGTCTGGTTCAGTACCCTGCCAAATCAACGAACTGGTTCTATGTTCAGGACGGAAAACTGGATACCACCTATAACGGCAAGGTTTCCTATAACGGCGGCGAATTTTTTGTGGCAAGAGGAAAAATCCTTACGACAAAGAGCGGTCTTTTCCAGGATCCGAATAACAAAGCGGACTGGTATTTCTTAGCAAACGGTCAGGTTCAGCTTAAGAAAACCGGTATTGCGAAATATAACGGTGCGGCATTCTATGTAATAAACGGAAGACTTGCATCCGATTATACCGGAACCGTAGAAGAGAAGGGCGTGAAGTATAAAGTTGTAAACGGACGCGCAAAATAAAATGATATGAAATATCAGATGTGAAGAAGTAAGAGGGCTGTCACCAATCCGTGGCAGCCTTTTTTGATGTAATTATATTTCTTTACCCCGGGATGCATATATAGTATATATATTGCAGTAATTTGGCAAAAATGATACAATATAACGGATATTGAGTATCTGAAAGGATTTGCATTTATGAAGAAATTTTCAACCAGGGATAACCATTTCGATATGATTCGAATGGTGGCAGCCATGATGGTCTTTTTGGGACATATGGCGGTATTGCTTCCGTATCCGGTTCCTTCCATTATGGGACAGAGTGTTCACGGAATGGGTGTTATCATATTTTTCCTGCTCGGCGGTTATTTAATTACATTAAGCTGGGAGAGAGATCCGCATGTTCTTCGTTATGCCTGCAGACGATTTTTCCGGATTTTTCCGGCTTTCTTCTGCTGTGTTGTTATTACGGCGCTCGTAATTGGGCCGATTTTTACTGAGATTCCCCTTTCGGATTACTTTAAACATCCGCAATTCGGCGGATACTTCCGGAATCTTATTTTCCGCATAGAATTCGTGCTTCCTGCGGTATTTACGAAGAATCCCTACCCGAATGTATTAAACGGTTCATACTGGACACTGGGTCCGGAAGTCATTATGTATTTCGTGATTCCGATTGTTTATACCATCGGGGATAAGTTAAGAATTAAAAAGCCGCTCTTTACCGCACTTGCGGTTCTGACGGGCGGATTTAGTATTGTTCTTCTGCAGTTTTTCCCGGACTTCCATTTTGTTTTTTACAATATGGATATTGCGCAGGTATCGCTTTTGATTCCGTTTTATTTTATCGGTGCGGCGATTGCAGTCTGGAAACCGGATAAAAAATATTTCAATGTACAACTGTCTTTGATTCTGTATTTCCTGGCATGCTGCTATACGATTGAGCATCCGGGACTGTTACGGCTGGTGGATTTAATCGTATTCAGTTATCTGATTCTGTCGCTTGGATTCAACGGGCCCGGAATCAGTCTGGAAAAATTTGACATTTCCTACGGTCTTTATATCTGGGGATTTATTATTCAGCAGACCGTAATTCATTTGGCACTTAATGTGATTCAGGTTCCGCTTCCGAAGAGTGTGATTGTTTTGGTAAGTCTTGCGCTTACTGTCGGAATATCCTATCTGACATTCCGGTTTGTGGAGGAACCCTGTAAACTGCTTGCAAAGAAGCTTTGCAAAATAAGCCGTGAGAGGCAGACAAAGAGGGCGGAAGCAAAGAAGGCATAAATTGGGAATCATGTTTCATCGGGGGGGTTCATGTTTTTCTCGGTAATAGTTCCTGCATACAATTGCATGGATACAATCAAAAGATGCATATTAAGCGTGGAGAGCAGTTCTTTCCGGGATTATGAGATGATTGTCGTAAACGACGGATCCACGGACAATACGGGTGCAGTGTTGAAAGAAATGCAGTCGAATCTGCCGCATTTAAGAGTGATTGAAACTGCAAACCAGGGCGTTTCCATGGCACGAAATACCGGACTTTCCGATGCGAAGGGAGATTATGTCGTATTCGCGGATGCGGATGACGAGCTTTCAGCAGATGCACTTTCCCTGTATCACGACATATTAATCCGAAATCCTCATGCGGATATCGTCATCGGCGATTTTATAAAAAAATATCCGCAAAATGAAAAGAGATGTTCCATCTATAAAGCGAATCAGGGAAAGCTGGAATATTCCCGGGACAAAAAAGAGTATAATCCGTTTATTTCCAGAAGCATGGGAACAGTCTGGGGCAAGTGCTATCGAAGAAAGCTGTTTACGGAAGAACGCTTTGACGGGACATTGTCCTTATGCGAGGATGCGGAAGTGAATTGCCGGATTTTTCCGAAGGCAAGAGAAATTCATTATATTCCGAAGATTGTGTACCGGTATTATTATATGGATACCTCGACAATCCGGAGCTTCGACAAATCACAGGTAAAACGTTATATAAATGCACTGGATAAAATATCGGATTATCGGAAGGATGAGCTGGAAGGCTTTGTGGATGAGTTTGTCTGCAATGTATTTAATGTCATCTGCGTCCATGTCATCTGCAATAAAAACAATCCGCAAAAGCAATCCGAAAAGATTAAGGATCTTGCAAAGCTTACAAAGATACCGGTTTTTGCAAAGACATTCGAGAATGTGAATATGAAAAAAATCCCCTTAAAACACAGGGCTTTTATATCACTTGCAAAGAAAAAGAGATTTGCGGAAATCTATCATATGGCAATAATCTATCAGGTGAAAATTAAATAGTTACGGAAATAGTTGCATTTTTGCATCAGGCCAAACGGCAGTTAATCGGCCGGGGCAGATGAGACGGGAGTTTTGATTTGTTTCTGAATACAAAAGAAAAACCGACCAAAGAAAGAATATTTGATCTGATTCATATCGGAATTTATTCACTTTGTTTTATCGGCGTTACGTTTCATTTAAACGAAGTGGACAACATGACCAGACAGACCTTTAAGGACCGCCAGAGCGGAATCGCAATGGTGTTCTTTCTTGTTGCTGTCTGGACCATGCGAAAGGTCAGGCTGATTAACTGGCAGTCGCTTATCGTAACGCTTCTTCTTTTCCCGGCGGCATTTTTCGGTGTGAAGTCTTATATTAATTCTCCGGATGTCTTTCCGAATACGATTCTTTCTTTTGTGGCCTATTGGATGGTATTCATGGTCGTGGTCGACTTTATGGTGAAAAAGAAGGTGCGCAAAATACGTACGCTTCAAACGGCACTGTTTGTATTTTTCTGTGCCATGACGGCGCTTTTGGCAATCTACAGCCATGGAAGTCCGATGCCATTTACCTATTGCTATTTTATTTTAATCTGTTTGATTCCGATGGATAAAAAGGAATGGAGGAAGGTACTGTACGGCGTACTGAATGCCGGAATTCTGTCCTTCTGTGTTATTGCGTTTATATCCTTCCTTGTCAATCCATATTTCGGAGTGCCGGAATGGGAATTTATGCTGATGAATCCCCATCAGCACGGAAGATGGTACGGATGCTTCTTAAACATCGGTTATTTCGGACAGTATCTGGGATTAAATCTGGCGCTTTCCGTCGGAAGCATGTTTTTATCCGGAGAAAAGAGCGGAGTATTCTCTTTTAAATTCCTGTTATCATTTTTGTGGTTTGCGGCGGATTTATTTCTGGCAGTTTTAAACGGTACATCCAATTATGTCGTGGGTGCGCTTGTGCTTTTGGGCGTGCTGTTTATTTTCGGCTGGAAGGATGCAACGAAAAAGGGCATGATTATCCGCGGAACAATTGTGGGTATCCTGCTGACGGCTACGGTCATCGGGACAATTGCCGGAATCCGGTATGTATATTCCGATGCATTTGACGGGGATGCGATTAACAGTGCCATTCAGAATTCCGCATTGAAACCGGTGAGCTCGGGAGTGGAATATATCGTTGACAAACTGGTACGCGCCCAGGAGTTAAAGGATATTAAGGAAAATGCTTTCCCGCCGAGGTCCATCGGCAGATTCCTGGATTTCTTTTCCTCCAGCAGACTCGGCATTTCGTATGAATTCTTAAAACAATCAACGTTCCAGGGAACGGGCGGAGACGGAATTCAGTATTACTTCGGCGACTATTTTGCATATAACGCACATGATCAGTATGTGCAGATTCTTTATAATTACGGCTTCCTTGCGGGCGGCGTGAACATTCTGTATTATCTGACAATCTGGATTGCATCCATTGTCCGGTACCGCAAAACAAGAAAATCGGAATTTTTCCTGGCAATGTCCATGTTATCCGTGATGCTCGGTATGTGGCTCGGCGAGGCTTCCGGAATCTATGCTTCATTAACTTTCTTTGCGTCGCTTGTATCACTTGCGCTTTTGTGGCAAAACGATAAATCGAGAGTCAGTGCATACGAGCTGATTACGGGAGTAAAGGGGAAACAGAATTCTGCGAAAGGTCAGGATGCTTTGCTGAATCAGAATGATTTAAACGCTCAGAATGATTTGGATAAAACGACGGTATTCTGTCTCGGAAGCAAGTCAATCGGATTTTACGGCGGTTATGAAACCTTTATGAAAAAATTGCTGGATTATGCATCCGGCGGGGATGTCCGGTATGTGGTTGCCTGCAAGGCGAACGGCTCCGGTTCTGTCGATGTCCGGATGATGGACGGTGCAAAAAGAGTAAATGAATCGGAGTTTTTATATAACGGTTCGATGGGCTTTTTCGTGCCGGTGCATGACAATTACCGTTCCGCACAGGCAATTGAATATGACATCGAAGCCTTAAAAGAAACTATCCGGATGATCCGGAAATATCATATTGAAAAACCGGTTGTATTCATTATGGCCTGCAGAATCGGTCCGTTTATAAAAAAATATGTAAGACAGATTCATAAACTCGGCGGTAAGGTCATCATCAACCCCGACGGGCATGAGTGGAAACGTGGCAAATGGTCTGCACCTGTGCGCCGTTATTGGAAGATATCCGAAAAAAAGATGGTAAAAAATGCGGATGTAATTGTCTGTGACAGTGTCAACATGGAAAAATATATCAAAGAAGAATACGGAAAATATCATCCGCAGACGACCTTTATTGCATACGGTGCGGAACTTGAACCGTCTTCGAATTACGATCCCGTAAAACTGAATCAGAATTATCAGGACTGGCTTTCTCTTCATGGTTTAAAAGAAGGGGAATATTATCTGACTGTCGGAAGATTTGTTCCGGAGAATAATTTTGAAACCATGATCCGGGAATTCATGAACAGTGATACGAAGAAGAAACTTGCTGTAATTACCACTGTGGATCGTAAGTTTTATGCGAAACTGAATCAGAAGCTGGATTTTGAAAGCGACGGCAGAATTAAGTTTGTCGGAACGGTTTATCAGCCGGATTTATTACGTATTATCCGCGAGAATGCATACGGCTACATTCACGGTCATTCTGTGGGCGGAACAAATCCTTCCCTTTTGGAGGCTTTGGGCTCAACATCCTTAAATCTGGTTTATGATATTTCCTTTAACCGGGAAGTGGCAAAGGATGCAGGACTTTACTGGACACTGGAGGAGGGCAGTCTTTCGAACCTGCTTTCCGAAGCGGACGGATTGTCCAAAGAAGAAATCAAAGAGTATGCCGAAAAGGCAAAAAATCGGATTCGTACGAATTATACATGGGAGTTTATTTCCTCAAGATATCAAAACTGTTTTACGGATTTTGTATGGCAGGAGAATGAGTTCGGTCCTGATGAAGTATGGGATGAGGAAGATGACGAAGAGAGTGAAGAGATGCCTGAAAGCATCGAAGAAACTTCAGTAGAGAAAGTGGGAGAAGAAGAAAAGAACAGTACGGAGGAAGCGGATGAATAGAGTGCTGCATGTCACGGAAGAATTGTCCGCGGCCGGAATTGAATCCTTCTTTATGAATCTTTACCGGAACATCGACCGGGAGAAGGTGCAGTTTGATTTTCTGGTAATGCGTAACCGGAAAGAATTTTATGATGAGGAAATTCAAAAACTCGGTGGTAAGAAATATTGTATTTCTGCGAAAGGCAGAAATCTGATTCAAAAAATCGATGCGGAAAGCAAGCAGATGGAGGCATTTTTAAAAGAGCATCCATACGATGTGGTTCACATACATGCCACGACACCGATGCGTTGTAAGTATTTAAAGGCTGCGAAGGCAGCAGGCGTTCCGACAAGAATTTATCATTCGCACAGCGGATTCGTTTCCGGAAAAAGCAAACTCAAAATGATGATTTATAAGATGCGCCAAAAAGAGATTACGAAGTATGCATCCGATTTTTTTGCCTGCTCCGTGGTGGCGGCGGGATGGATGTATGAAAAATCTCTCATTTCCGGAAATCGTGTCAGAATCGTTCATAACGGGATTGATACAAAGGCCTATTGTTTTGATGAAGCCGTCCGTTTCCGGATGCGGGAAAAACTCGGAATCAATGAGGAAAAGGTGTTGATTCATGTCGGAAGATTTACGGAGCAAAAGAATCAGTTATTTTTGCTGGAGATCTTTCAAAAACTGCATTCAACGGATGATAATACAAAACTGATTCTTTTGGGAGACGGTCCCATGAAGGATGAGATTCTTGCAAAAATCCGAGAGTATCATCTGGAGGAATCCGTGCTTGTTCCCGGTGTTACGAACCGGGTTCAGGATTATCTGTTTGCGGCGGATTGTTTTGTAATGCCGTCTTTGTACGAGGGACTGCCGGTGACGGCAGTGGAGGCCCAGTGTGCGGGGCTTCCCTGTGTGCTTTCCGAAGAGATTACAAAAGAAACGGCTTTTAGTGATCAAACACAGTTCGTGAAATTAGAGCAAAATGCCGGCACAGGGCAGAATGCCGATGACTGGGTTTCGGTCATTCAGGCGGTTTTGAAAGATGCCGGGAAGACCGGTGATAAAACCGGTTCCGGTGCGGAATCAAGTTCCGGAGTGGAATCGAAATCGACTGATGTAACGATGAACTCTGACAGAGCGCAGGGGGCACGTCTTACAAAGGCTGCGGGATATGATATGCAGGACGTGGCGAAGAAGCTGGAAGAATTTTATTTAAGTCGTTTTAAGAACTGACGGAAAAAATGACACAATAACCCCGTCACCATGTGTCATTTGGGGTAGTGTCAATGTCGGGGAAAATGACACAATAACCCCGTCACTATGTGTCAAAAATGGGAGTTAAAATGGATGTATCCGTAATTATACCGTTCTATCAGGGGAACAGGTACCTTCCGAAATTAAAACAGATTCTGGAAAAACTCTGCCGGGAATATGCCGGGGATACGGAAGTGATCCTCGTAAACGACAGCCCCGGTGCAGAGGCGGATTTTTCCGTGCTTCATTCGGATTCCTACAAACTCGAAATTCTGACGCATGAAAAAAATGCGGGCATTCATCAGGCCAGGGTAACCGGGCTTTTGAAGGCAAAAGGCGAATTTATTCTGTTTCTTGATCAGGATGATATGGTAAAGCCGGAATTTTTAAAAGTGATGTGTGCGGCTTTCGAGGAAGATACGGCATTTGTTTTTGCAAACGGAATTTTTGAGGATTCCAAAGGAAAAAAGCCGGTCTTAAATTCCTACGGGAAAGTGAAAGCGGCAATGGACTATCGCAATTACATCTATGTCGGAAATCTGCTGGCATCGCCCGGACAGTGCCTGATTCGGAAAAATGCGATTCCTTCAGTCTGGACCGATAATATCATGAAGACCAACTGTTCGGATGACTTGTTTTTATGGATTCTTCTGCTGAAAAACGGAAAATCGAAATTTGTAAATAAAGTTTTGTACCGGCATATTACAACAGATTCGAATCAGTCTGCGAATCCGGAAGTCGGATATAAATCCGATTATGAGGTTTGTACAATTCTTGCAAAGAATAAAGTGCTTCCGATGAAACTTCAAAAATATATGTCTCTTCGCTGCGGTGTACGGCTGCATCCGGAGAAATACGGGAAGCTTACAAAATTCCGTGTGAGGATGAATGAAAAAATCAGGCGCGGTTTTATGAAGATAGCGGGAATTTTTTATTATCTGAAAAAGAGGAATATCAACTTATGAACATAACAGGTTGGAATACAGAAAAAAACAATCCTGCCAAAAGCAGGCGCATACGAATTGCAACAATCATCTTAGCTGCAGTTTTACTGACGTTCGCCGGAGGATGCAAAAAACAGGAGGAAGAGGTTTCGCCATTTTCGGAAAAGAGTCTGCCGATTGAGATTAATGATGAATGGTGCAGCAGTGCCTGCATTCTGTACAATAACGAAACGAATGTTACCTATTTTCCGATTGAGGACATGGCTTCTTATTTCGGAAGCAGTATTGAAAAAGATGAGGAAGGAAATGTTTCCTTTGACGGCACAATCGCGCTGGTTCCCGATGATGTCTCTGTTCTTGACCGGGAGGGGATTTTATATGTTTCGGAGGACTTCCTTAAAAATCAGCTGAGTATAAATGTTTATCAAAATGACGATGGTGTATATTATATCGATAATTATCCGGTTTTGGATTACAGCTGGACAAAATACAGGACGGTTCACCATGCCTGCGGCGGAATCGATGACAAGAGCTATACGAATTCCTATGATGCGCTGGAGCTTAATTATTCGCAGGGATGCCGTCTGTTTGAAATTGATTTCTGCTTAACGGCGGATAATGAACCGGTTTGTGCACATGACTGGGACTGGACATATTCCGTTATGGATATTCCGCTGGTGGAACGCGAAGTGGAAACGACGGATGCGAATGCCTCAGCCGACGGGACCGGGGAAGTACAGACAGAGCAGGTGGCGCTTCCGCTGACACTGGAAGAATTCAAAAGCCACAAAATTTATGAAAAATACTCGCCGATGAGCTTTGAAGAGCTGGTGGAATACATGATGGAGCATGAAGACATGTATGTCATTACCGATACCAAAAATGTCAGGGATCCGGAAGTTTCCGATATGTTTAACGGGTTTGTGCGGGTTGCTTCCGAGCATGACATAACGGTGCTTGACCGAATCATTCCGCAGATCTACAACAACGACATGTATGACATTATTTCCGGAATTTACGACTGGAAATCCATTGTATATACTTTTTACAACCAGGGCGGGGAATTCCGCTACCGGAATGTTTACGATTATTCCAGAAAACACGAAATCAAGGTGTTTACTACCTATACCAGCCGAAATGATCTGATTTTTATTGATGCCATGGTTGACCGCGGAGCGCTTGTTTACATGCATACCTATAACAACATGGATGAGGTATACGGTATTCTGGATGCCTGGAGGGTTTACGGAATATATACGGATTTTCTGCCGCATGACTGTCTGGACGGGGTTCCGTATCCGTATGTGGCGCCTGAACCGTAGAACGATACCAATGCTTGTACAGACTTCGCAAAACACCTGTTTTCGTGAATTTTTAATAAAACGGTGAAAAGCGGACCGGAAAATTGTAAAGAAGAATAAAATGAAAGAGGAAAATCGAAGAAAAACACAATATCTTGTGTTTATTCTTCGGAAACCTCTTTTTTTTTGTGGATTTTTGAGTTATAATACCATTGACTATGTCTGAGAAGTTTTAACAGGGGGAGAGACGATCTTTCTATGTATCAAAAGACCTCAAACGGCTGGCTGAAGCACTGGGACTTCATTGTACTTGAATTGGTCTGCATTCAGGTATCCTTTATGCTGGCTTATTATTTGAGACATTTAAAAATGGATATGTGGCAGATCGAATGCTATCAGTACATGGCGCTCTTCCTTTTGGCAGATGAAATTGTTGTCCTGTACTTTGCGGAATCATTTAAGAATATCCTGAAAAGAGGTCCGTACAGGGAACTGGTTTATACATTCCAGCATGTCATGCTTGTATATATGCTGGCGGTTTTCTACCTGTTCTTTACCAAGCAGGGCGAACTGATTTCCCGTGTTACCGTATTTTATTCCGCTGTCATTCATCTTGTATTGTCCTATACACTTCGCATTATCCGCAAAAAGATGCTTGCGAAGAAGATGAAAAAAGAGGGTGATAAATCTCTGTTAATTGTTTCGACTCCGGAAAAAATCGCAGGTACGATTAAAACCGTGCGGAATCATAATTATGAATTCTACCGTATTACCGGTGTTACCGTAATCGGCGGAACGGACCAAACGGAAATAGAAGGCGTTCCCGTGGTTTCCACCTTTGAGAATATTGCGGAATATGTCTGCAGGGAATGGGTGGATGAAGTCCTGATTGTTTCCAGGCTTGACAATCCGGACGTCATTGCGGTTGTAAGGAAGATTTCGGAAACCGGCGTGACGATGCATATGGCATTGTCCGAGCTGACTCATATAGACGACCGCCATCAGATTATGGAGCAGATTGCCGAACAGGATGTCATTACGACCAGCATCGGTTATGCAACGACGAGGCAGCTGTTTATCAAGCGTCTTACGGATATTCTGGGTGGAATTGTCGGAAGCATTATTACAATTTTTCTGACACTGATCTTCGGGCCGATTATTTTTGCACATTCTCCGGGCAATGTTTTCTTTGCGCAGGAGAGAATCGGAATGAACGGAAAGAAGTTTAAAATGCTGAAATTCCGTACCATGTATCCGGATGCGGATGAAAAGAAAGAAGAGCTTCAATCTTCAAACTGTTCCGAAGACGGGATGATGTTTAAACTGGATTTCGACCCGCGTATCATCGGGAACAAAATCCTGCCGGACGGTACTACCAAAACGGGAATCGGACAGTTTATGCGTAAGCACAGCATTGATGAATTTCCGCAGTTTTTCAATGTGCTGATCGGACAGATGTCCTTAGTCGGAACCAGACCGCCGATGGTGGATGAGTGGGAAAAATATCAGCTTCATCACCGTGCCCGTATGGCAACCAAGCCCGGAATCACGGGACTCTGGCAGGTGAGCGGAAGAAGCAATATTACGGACTTTGAAGAGGTGGTAAGACTGGATACACAGTACATTGCCAAATGGTCCCTCGGAATGGACATTGTGATTCTGTTTAAGACGATTGCGGTAATGATTAAAGGTACAGGTGCAAAATAAAAATGGACGGCGAAACGATCAAACAACCGAATAAGGCCGGCAGAATCGTTGTGCGGATTCTTGTAATCGCATTTCTCTTTCTCTCGGTATTTCTGTTGTTTGCGGCTGTCTGGCTGCTGAAGTCATGGGCCGGAGTAACGATGGAGGAGGTGGTTTACCATCTTTCCTATTCCATGGAAGGCGCCAATAACGAATCCGTTTACGATTATATTTTGCATTACGGAATACCGACGGTTTTGATTACGGGTGTGCTTTCTGCCGCGTACATAATTCTTACACTGAAGTTTAAGAAAAAGGCATTTTTGGTTGCTTCCAGCATTACGATGGGGGTAATTGCGCTGGGATGTTTTGCGGCATGTTTCCTTTTGCTGAAAAACAATACGGACTTTGTCGAATATGCATTTGATCAGTCGGGCGATAATACCTTTATTGAAGAGAATTACTGCGACCCGAAGAATGTGGAAATTACATTTCCGGAGAAGAAAAGAAATTTAATCTATATTTATCTCGAATCCATGGAAGTGACATACTCCGATAAGCAAAACGGCGGTGGTTTCGAAAAAAATACCATCCCGAATCTGACGGAGATTTCGAAGGAGAATATCGATTTTTCGGGAAACGACGATACTTTAAACGGCGGTCTTGCCTATGCGGGCGGACAGTGGACGATGGGAGCGATGTTTTCCATGTCAACCGGGCTTCCGCTAAAAACCTCGATGCCGGACCCGAACGATTTGGATACGCAGGACAGCATGTTCCCCGGAGTTGTGGCAATCGGTGATATTTTAAAAGAGCAGGGATATCATAATGTTTTAATGATCGGTTCGCCTGCTTCTTTCGGAGGCAGAGAGCTCTTTTACCGTATGCATGGGGATTATGATATCAAGGATTTTGCATATGCAAAGGAGCAAAAATATATCCCTCAGGATTATTCCGTTTTCTGGGGATATGAGGACGAAAAGCTGTATGAATTTTCCAAAAAGGAAATCGAAAAGCTTGCAAAGAGCGGGGAACCTTTCAATTTTACGATGCTGACCGTGGATTCCCATGCTACGAGCGGATATGTCTGTGATTTGTGCGAAGATGAATTTTCCTTGCAGTACGCAAATGTTGTTTCCTGTGCGGACAGGCAGATTGCGGATTTCCTCAAATGGATTCAGGCGCAGGATTTTTATGAAAATACAACGGTTGTTATCGTAGGTGACCATCCGACCATGTCTCATGATTTTGATGAGTGGGTGGATAAGGACTACGAAAGGAAAGTATTTACTACCATTATTAACCCTTATAACAGTGATTATAAGGATGAAAAAACGAGAATTTATTCCACTCTGGATATGTATCCGACCACGCTTTCGAGTTTGGGAGTATCAATCGGCGGAGACCGTCTGGCGCTGGGAACGGATTTATTCTCCCCTACGCCTACTCTGAGTGAGAAATACGGAGTTTCTTTTATTCGAACGGAGCTTACGAAGAAATCGGCTTTTATGGAATCGCTAAACGAAACCATGTTAACCGAAGGCTACCAGAAGCGAATGGAGAAGGAAACGACTGTTACTTATGACGTTTCCGAAGAAGGCGAAAAGAAACTGACGATTCATACTCAGAGCGATATTTCCACCATTCCCAAGGTTCATTTCAGACTCAGGGTATGGGGAAGCAAGTCCGGAATGGTTGTTCATAACATAACGCAAATGGAAGGAGGGGGAGTTGATTATTATACCGAAATTCCTTTGGATGGGGAAGAGGAAGAGACAGAAGCAGAGGAATGGCTGTACGCAAGTCTGTATTTAGAAAAAGATGACGGAAGTTCCATTTCTTTTTCGTCACTCGGACTCGATGAGATTACGGACGTTGTGGATTATCTGGAGTTTATTAAAAATAATGATTTGGATGTTTTCATCTGCGGAAAGGATGACATGTCATTCGGTCTGGACGAGGAAACGATTCTGGGACTGCAAAACATCGGTCTTACAGAAGATTTAGTCGGCAAATTAAGGTATTCTTACGCGGTAACCATTATCGACGGAGAGATTACCGAACAGCTGTCACAGGATAAAATCGTACTTTCCGGCAGCCTGAAAGACGGCAGGAAATACGAGGTTACCAGTGCGGGTTATGATGCCGGCGATATCGGATCCATCGTGATAGACGGAGTAGAGTATTCTCCTGCTCTCAGAGGTCTGAACTTTGTGCTGATGGAGAAGGTAGACGGAAAAATCATTCATACGGCAAATTTTGACACCTGTCTCGGCAGAGTGGCGAATTAAGCAGGGAGAAAATGCCGGAAACCGAAATGAGGGAAGCAACCGGCTAAAAAAAGAAACAAAAACAAAAAGTAAACGAATTAAATGGAAACAAACGAAAAGAAACAAACCAACAGACAATAAACAAAAAAAGCGAAGAATCGCATAATAAGTAAATAAATGGTTAAAAATACCATAAAAAAATATCACAAAAACAGGAGGTATCTATGAAATCCAAAAAAGTTTTATTAGCAGGTTTGGCGGCAGTCGGACTCGGCTGCGCAATTTTAATCGGAAGTCTCGGGTCACCTTTCGGCACCATGATTACTTCTGCATCTTCGAACAACGGTGGCAGCACGGCATCGGGTAACAATTCTTCCCAGCAGCAGCAGGAACAGAAACCGAGTATTCCGGATGTGACGACTCCTCCTTCAGGCTGGACGAATGTTCCGAAGTATCCTTCCAATGATGTTGTTGCAGAAACATTACCGGTTGATCCGATGGTAAAGCTTGTTCTTCAGAACGACGGACGCTTCCATTACTATTACAACAAAGTTGCTGATATGAACAAATTCGGTTTTGTGAACTGGATTAGTAACACGAAATTTTTAATTGCAAACGGTCTCGTTGCGAACATAAACGGTCTGGCAAACGATCCGGAGCACAGCGAAATCTGGTATTTCTGCTCACAGGGACAGGTTCAGAACCAGTATACCGGACTGGCACTTTATGACGGACAGTGGTTCTATATCAATAACGGAAAACTGAATACGACCTACAACGGATTCGTTATGCATGACGGCAGCTATTTCTATGTTGCGGCAGGAAGAATCGTAAAGGAATACAGCGGACTTGTTTGGGATAATAACGGTGGCAAGGAAGACTGGTTCTATTTAGCAAACGGACAGGTTCAGAATCAGTACACCGGACTTGCTCAGTATGACAATCACTGGTTCTATATTGTACAGGGTAAACTTGCTTCCTATTACAGAGGAAATGTCAGCTGGAACGGTGGAAACTACCGTGTAGAGGGCGGCCAGGTTAAATAAAACAATCGCTCATAAAGAATTAATTTGCAGTAAGAGGTGAACGGCATGAGAAATACGAGGAAGATAATTCCAATGGCATCAGTTTTGGCTTTATTGGTATGCGTATTTCTCATGCCTGTTTATGCAAAAGCAAAATATGTTGATAACCCGCTCTGGATTGAAAGCACCTCCGCCGAGGTGACGGCAAAATATAATCAGGGCGATACTTTTGTAGCGGTATTTTACAATAAGAATTATTCTTCCACGAGGCAGTTTGTTTACCAGCAGTGGATGCAGAATTACAATGTCACGATCTACGGCGTGGAAGTCAGTGATGGTCAGATTCCGAACTGGTTTTGGAATAATTTTGCGGGGGATACCGTCTATCTGCCGGCAACTGCAATTGTGGCGAATAAGCAGGTTGATACCTATTCTTCCACCGAGGGAACCAATGCAATGCAGAAGCGACTTCTGCAGGTATTCGGGATTACTGATGAAGTGCCGACGGATTTTATTAAGGCGAACAGTAAGGTTTACGGAGAGTATTGTAAAAATCGAACGACGGCAGAGGCTCTTTATCTAATAAGCAGGGATGAAATCGATGCCGAACTGGTTGCCCTTGCAGATCAGATTACGGCCGGAAAAACAACGGATTTACAGAAAACCAAAGCAATCTATGACTGGGTTGCAACCAATATTTATTATAATTACGGAATGGTAAAGGGGACGGTACCTCGTACTGTTTACGGCGTATCTGCGCTCGGGACCTATAAACAGAAAAACAGCGTATGTGACGGCTACGCAAGTCTTACCATGGCGCTTTGTCATGCAGCTGGAATCCCGTGCAGAAAAGTGACCGGATTTGCATCCGGAAATACAACGGACAGTGACTGGCAGGAAGTATGGACTGTTTATAGTATGTATTTAAATGACGGTGACTGGGAAACATTTGAAAGCAATATCAAAAGATATGCAAACCATGCCTGGAACGAAGTATATATCGACGGTGAATGGATTATCCTTGATACTACATGGGGATCCGGAAACCGATTGGATGTGGACGGAGCAGGGAATGAAACCTGGACGACCGGCTCCATGAACGATATTTATTTCGCTGCGGACCTGGAGCAGATTTCCGCATCGCACTTATTCTGGACGGATTTTTCCAGAAATATCGAAACAGAGCCTTATGAATCGCCGAAGAGCTACTATGGTGCCAAAATCGGAAAAACAATCTATATTAACTGGAATGCAATTTCCGGTGTAAACAAGTATGCCGTTTTCAGGAAAACAGAAGGCGGAAGCTGGATTCTTCTGGCAAAAGTAGATACGAATTCCTTTGGTGATTCCACGATAAAATGCGGTAATACCTATACATACAGTGTCAGGTGCATGGATGATGCCGGTGAGAAATACGTAAGCAGATTTTACGAAAAAGGCTATACGTATAAAACTGCCGAATCCCATACACCCGGAATTGCAACAACGGAAAACAGGGTGGAGCCGACCTGTACCGCACAGGGATTCTATGATGAAGTTACCAGATGTTCGGTATGTGACGAGCTGATTTCGAAAAACCGGGTTATGATTCCCGCGATTGGACATCTTCCGGGAGAAGCTGCAGTTGAAAATAATATTGATCCTTCCTGTACCAAATCAGGAAGTTATGATAATGTAATCCGGTGTCAGAGATGCAATGTGATTACGGATTCCGAGCATGTGGTTCTGCCTGCACTCGGGCATATTGCCGGAACGCACGTTAGGACGAATGAAACGGAACCGACCTGTACGGAAGAGGGCGGATATGAGGATACGGTTTCCTGTACAAGATGCGGTGATACGATTACGAGTGAAACAGTGATTCTGCCGCCGAAAGGCCATACTCCCATGGAGGCAGTTGAAGAAATTGATACTCCTGCCGATTGTACTACGCCCGGGATCAAAAAAGAAGTGGTATACTGCTCAGATTGTGGAAAAGAAATCAGTTCCACTTATCAGGAGATTCCGGCAACCGGCCATCAGTGGGGAGAATGGGAAGTATTAACGGAGCCGACGGAGACGGAAGCCGGTGTGAAAAAGCGTGTCTGCGCCGCCTGCAGCGAGGAAATGACGGAAAGTATTCCCGCAACGGGGCATATTCATGGATCGCTATCCAAAGTGGACGCAGTGGAGCCAACCTGTTCACAGTCCGGAAATGTGGAATATTATGTCTGTGAATGCGGTTCCTGGTTTGAAGATGAGGAAGCAACAACAGAGATTACGGATAAGAACAGCGTCATTCTTCCGATGATTGCGCACGCGGATGCGGTGATGACAATCGAAAACAGGGTTGAGCCGACTTGTATTTCTACCGGTTCTTATGATAAAGTATACAAATGTCCTGTCTGCGGAAAAACGATTAAAACCGAAAAGGAAACCATTCCGTTAACGGAGCATGAATGGGGCGAATGGGTGGTAAGTAAAAAGCCCACCCTGGATGAAATCGGGGAAGAAACCAGAAGCTGTAATCACTGCACACAGACGGAAAAACGAAGCGTTCCGAAGATGGAAGACGTTCCGTATGCATTCGGGCCGGAACCAAGACTTGTGGTGTGCGTGGATGGCATCGTAAGATGCTACGTGAATGGTGTCCGGGATGATCATTTTACCGGAATGGCGAATTTAAGCGACGGGGAAAAAGACCTCTTCGTTTATGTCAAAGACGGTGTGCAGGATACCTCCATGAACGGATTCGTATGGCAGAACATGACCTGTTACTATGTGAAAGACGGTGTCTTTGATGCTACGGCAAACGGATTCGTATCATATAACGGAGGACTCTTTTACGTGGTCGGTGGAAGACTGGAGCGTAACGCCAACGGACTGATTCAGAAGGAAAAGAATTCTCCCGTCTGGTATTACTGTGCGAACGGTCAGGTGGTAAAATCGAAATCCGGGCTGGCACAGTATAAGGGATCCTGGTTCTACGTAAAGAGCGGCGAACTGGATACCGTTTATAATGGTTTTGTGGAGTATTACGGCGGTGTATTTCTTGTGGCAAGAGGAAGAATCTTAAAGGAAAAGAGCGGTCTGGTACAGGATCCGAATTCCGGAAAAGACTGGTATTATCTTGCAAACGGTCAGGTTCAGAAAAACAAGACCGGCGTGGTATTTTATAATAAGGCATCTTTCTATGTAAATGCAGGAAAGCTTGCAAGTGACTTTTCCGGAACCGTTACCTATAACGGAAAACGCTTCAATGTGAAAAATGGAAGGGTGCAGTAATTAAAAAGGAGATTATGGTCCGTGCTTTCAAAAAAATCGCTATGGAATCATTTGGAAGTACACGGATAATGATGTGTAATGAAGCGGAAAATGCTGAAAAACAAATGGAATGATTTGGTGTTTGTCTGGCAGTTCGCCATTGATGATTTCAAGGGGCGCTTTGCAGGTTCTTTACTTGGAAGTTCCTGGGCGTTTATTCAGCCGATTGTTACCATTTTGATTTATTATTTTATATTCCAGTTTGGATTTCGTTCTACTCCGGTCAGCGACGTGCCGTATGTGTTATGGCTTGTGGCCGGACTTCTTCCCTGGTTTTACATCAGTGAAACCATCGTCATGACGGCATCGTGTCTGGCGGAATACAGTTACCTTGTTAAGAAGGTGGTGTTTAATGTCCGGATTCTTCCGTTATCCAAGGTTTGTTCGGGATTATTTATTCAGGGTGTTTTGTTTATCTTCGTAATTCTGCTCTTTGCAGTATTCAAAATTCCACCCACAATCTATTATCTCCAGCTTCCGATTTATATGATTTATATGATTATCTTTTTAGTCGGACTCGGATATTTTTCCTGTTCCATGTATGCGTTCTTTAAGGATACCGCACAGGTTATTGCCATTATTACGCAGGTGATTTTCTGGATGACGCCGATTGTATGGGATATCAATATTATGCCTGAAGCAACGGCAAAGGTTTTGAGTTTTAATCCGGTTTATTATGTGGTGATGGGATATCGGAGCGCGTTTATTTATAAGCAGTTCTATTTCCCCGGAATCGGAATGTTAATCTGGTATTGGGGAATTGCGATTGCGGTATTAATCTTCGGAAGACTGTTCTTTGAAAGATGTAAAAAACATTTTGCGGATGTAATGTAGAGAGTGCCGGAAATGAGTAAAGAAAACGTTATATTTGTTGAAAATTTAGTAAAAAAATATGATTTGTATAAAAACCCCAAGGATCGTTTTTTAGAGACAATCGGGATTGGCCGGGGAAAACTCCATACGGAGTTTCTGGCACTTGACGGGGTTTCCTTTTCCGTGGAAAAAGGGGAGACGGCCGGCATCATCGGAACGAACGGTGCGGGCAAATCCACACTTTTAAAAATCATCACCGGTGTTTTGCAGCCGAGTGGAGGAACGGTTGAAATTAACGGTCGTATTTCGGCTCTTTTGGAGCTTGGCGCAGGCTTCCGTCCGGATTACAGCGGAATGGAAAACATTTATTTAAACGGAAGAATGATGGGATTTTCCAAAGCAGAGATGGAAAAAAGGGTTCCCGTGATTCTCGATTTTGCAGAAATCGGTGAATTTATTCATCAGCCCGTGAAGACCTATTCAAGCGGTATGTTTGCACGACTTGCATTTGCGGTGGCAATTAATGTCGAACCGGATATTTTGATTGTTGATGAGGCGCTTAGTGTCGGGGATTTATTTTTCCAGAATAAATGCTTTAAGAAATTCGATGAGCTTCGCGAAAAGGGTGTTACCATTCTTTTTGTATCCCACGATATTTCAAGTGTGCGCCAGATGTGTTCCCATGTGCTTTGGTTAGAGCACGGCAGGGTGGAGCAGTTCGGCGATGCGGATGAGGTCTGCGACCGCTATATGGACCATAAGCGAAAAGGCATGAACGAACTTCGTGAGGAAGCGGATGAACAGTTAAATCAGATCCTTTCTTCAAAGGGAACCGGTAAGAGACTTTATCCTGCCATGAAACTGGCAAAGACCGATTTAAAATCGGATAAGTTTGAATTTTTATCCTGCTTCGTAACGGAGAAAAACGGTAAGATTGTGCAGCATATGACGGTGGATGAGGAATATCAGGTACATGTTGCAATCCGTTTCTTTGAGGACATGAAGAATGTCATTGTGGGATTTGTTTTTGAAAATAATAAAGGTCTTCCGCTTTATGATATCAACAATTTTATCAACCAGCAGCAGGGAATCCGCGGTGTGGCAGGAGAGGTGACGGAGATTATTTATTCCTATAAACTGCCGCGATTGATGAAAGGACGTTATGTCGTAAGCGTTGCACTTGCGGAAGGTACGCAGGAAAGTCATACCATGCATACATGGCTTCATGGCGTGGAGGAAATTGAGATTGTGAATCCCGGATTTAATTCCTCCTATATCGAGATTCCGGCGGAAATTAAAATTGAGCAGTACGATCCTGAACAGGTGGAGGTAGTGGAAGAGGGAGCACAGTAGCCTATGGGGAATTATGATTTTACACTTGATCTGACGGATCAAAATAATACGCAGTATCTGATAAACGAGCAGATTAAAGACGGAAGCCGTGTTTTGGAATTCGGTCCCGCAAACGGAAGACTGACAAAGCATTTAAAAGAGAACCGGAACTGCCGTCTTACCATCGTTGAGATAGATGCGGAAGCAGGGGAAAGTGCAAAAAAATTTGCGGAGGAAAGTTTCCTCGGACCCGACGACGGCGATATCGAGAAATTTCACTGGACGAAGATTTCCGGTAAATTTGATGCGATTATCTTTGCGGACGTGCTGGAACATTTGCACTGTCCGGATCTGGTTTTAAAAAAATGCATTCCGCTTTTAAATGAGGATGGCAGAATCCTGGTTTCCGTTCCGAACATCGTACATAATTCCGTGCTGGTTGAGATGTTAAATGACCGGTTCGATTACACGAAAGTCGGACTTTTGGACAATACCCACGTGCATTTCTTTACCTATGCATCTTTCAGAAAAATGGTGAAGGATTGCGGACTTTTTATTGAAAACGTACAGCCTGTGTACAGCAGACTCGGAAATAATGAAATCGATAATTCCTGGGATGAGGTTCCCTCGCAGTTGGAACGTTTTTTAAGAGAGCGGACGCAGGGAAGTATTTATCAGTATGTTTATTCCATTTCTTTAAAAGATGTAACCGGCGGTGAACTTCCGGATTTAAAACCGCTTGAAATCGAACAGAAACGCAATTTTGACGCAAGACTCTATTACCGAAAAGACGAAGAATCCAAGTATTCGGATGAGCAGTGTGTGATTTCCGGATATTCGGACGGCGGGGAAATTGTTTATACCCGGGATTTTGGTGAAATCGGACCGGTTTGGGCTTTTCAGTTTCATCCCCTTTCGGAAAATGCATTGATTTTATTTGAAGAATGCAAAGTAAAAAATGCGGATTCGGAATTGGTTTTACCGGTAAAATCTGCAAACTGCAGTCAGCATTTTGGCCGGATTTATGCTTTTTATGAACAGGATCCATGGTTTGAATTTGAAGAGATTCCTCCGGAATATGCGAACGGAACCCTGGAAATCCAATTTCAGATTGTAGCATTTCGGATTGAAAAGGGCGATGAGGAAGTGCTGAAAGCCTTATTTGATTCACTCGATGGAGATGCGAAGGGACTGACGCTGGAAGATCTGGTTGCAGGCAGGGATGCTCTTTCGGATGCAAAAAAGTATATTGCTCATCTGGAAAGCGATTTAAAGGAACTGACAGAAGGGGAAGGCAGTCTGTCAAAACAACTTTCGGAAGCGGGAGAATATATCGGGCATCTCGAGAAGGATCATGCTGAGGTGACCGAATATGCAAGACACCTGGAAAAGGATCTGAATGAAGTAAAGGAATCCGTCGGGGCGCTGAAAGAGGAAAATGCAAGGCTGAAGGAAGAACTGAGTAAAACGTTAGACTTCAAAATAAAGAAAGCATTCAAGAGAAAGTGAGAATACCATGTTCGACATTGTTTATGTAAGCTTTAATTCAAAGAAGTGGTTTGAAGGTCTTTTTTCCTCATGGAAAAATGTGGATTATGACTTAAAACAGGTCAATATCTTTGTTGTTGACAACAATTCGAATGAAGAAACGAAATCGGCGCTTCAAAGTGTGAAGGAACAGTACGGGCCGCTTTTTAACAATTTTGAGGTCTTACTGCAAAGCGAGAATTACGGTTTCGGAAAAGCAAATAATATCGGTTTTGCAAAGGGAACGGAGGATTATGTCTGCTTCTTAAACATTGATACCGAGATGTTTCCCGATACCCTTTCCAAGCTCGAACAGGAAATAAAGGAGTCGGATGAGAAGGTCGGACTTTGGGAGTTTCGGCAGTTTCCGTATGAGCATCCGAAATTTTATGATGTTTTAACCGGTGAAACTTCCTGGTCAAGCGGTGCGGCATTTGCGGTAAGAAGGGAACTGTTCGGTCGTCTCGGCGGTTTTGATGAAAGAATTTTCATGTATGCCGAGGATGTTGACTTAAGCTGGAGAATTAAGGCGGAAGGTTATATTCTAAAATATTGTCCGAAGGTTCGGATTACGCATTATTCTTATGAAAGTGCCGGAGAAATCAAACCGGTGCAGTATGTCAGCAGTGTAATCAATAACCTTTTATTAAGATATCGTTTCGGCGGAAGAAAGACGATTCTGAAAGGACATGCTTTGGTCTGGAAGGTCATTAAAGGGCCGGAGGCATTCGAAGGAAGCCGTAAAATGCTTAAAAAAGCATACTGGGGACATTTTAAACAGGTTTCCCATTTCCGGAAAAGGGGAAAAAAGAAGATTGCATATATTCAGGCAGCGAATTTTGCGGGATTTGATTACAGTCCGATTCGTGACGGGGCATTCTATGTTAATGAAGAGCCTGCGGAAAAACCGCTTGTTTCCATCATAGTCCGTACCTGCGGAAGACCTGCGGTGCTTCGGGAAACCCTGATTTCCCTTCGTAAGCAGACCTATGAAAATATTGAAATCGTAATTGTAGAGGACGGAGAAGCAAAGTCCGAAGCAATGATTAAAAGCGAATTTTCGGATTTAAATATTCTTTATCATCCGACAATTAATAAAGTCGGACGGTCCAAAGCAGGAAATCTTGCCATGGAGCTGGCTCATGGCAAATATTTAAACTTCCTGGATGATGATGATTTATTTTATGCGGATCATGTGGAGGTTTTGGTATCCAATCTGGTGAAGGCGAAAAACGGCGAAAAGGCAGCATATTCCACCGCATTCGAAACACCGATTAAGATTGAATCCAAGGACCCTTATGTTTATGAAGTAATGACTTACAACGGCGTTCATAAGCAGGCGTTTGACCCGGTAATGCTTTGTCATCACAATTATATTCCGATTCAGTGCATTATGTTCGAAAAGAGTCTGTTTGAGGATTACGGCGGACTGGATGAGACAACGGATGCGTTGGAAGACTGGGATTTGTGGGTAAGATATTCGACGCATACGGATTACATTTTTGTATTTAAGACGACATCGATTTATCGTGTTCCAGCCGAGCAGGTGATTAACAAGGATCGTCAGAAGGCATTGGATGATGCGCTGATAGTAATGCGCGAAAAGCATAAAGGCTACAGAAGAGAAGTCAGCGTTTATGATCTGGCCATGATGTATCAGAACAGAGGATAAAAGCGTTTTTGCCGGATATAATGCTCGAATGATTTTGAAAGAATTACAGAGGTTTTGAATGGAAACAGGAAAGAATAATTCGATAACTGTCCTTGTTCCGGTGTATAATACGCCGGCTGATTCCATGGACAGACTGTTTCAATCCTTAAAGGATCAGACGGATTCGGATTTTTTTCTGCTAATCATGGATGACGGAAGCAATGCCGTTACCGCGGATTATTTGGAGGAAAAGAAAAAAGAATTTCTTCATTGTGATGTGATTCACGGTAAACATGCAGGGGTTTCGAAAACACGAAATTGCGGACTCGGCATGGTAAATACAAAGTATGTGGCATTTTCGGATGCGGATGATGCATACAGTCCGGGGTTTATAAACGAAGCAAAGCAGTATTTGGAAAAGTATGATGCAGACGTGATTTACGGGGTGATGGAGCATAATCCGCCGAGAAAGGATCTGATTCAGTCGGGAGATCGGGAAGAGTTTTTTGAGGGTTTTGATGCCATTCGAAAGGTTCGGATGGCACTGCTTGATATAATGCCAAGAGAATTGCCGTATACAATTCTCGGGACACCCTGTGCGAGGATCTATAAAACGGAACTTGCACTGGATACCGGCTTTCCGGAGACGGTTTCTTATTTCGAGGATCAGATTTTTAACCGGGAATACTTAAAGCGTGTTCGAAGTGTACTGGTGGCTCCGAATGTCTGGTACACGTATTATCAGAATTCCTTCTCTGCGATGCGAAAGGAAATGAAAATCGGATTTTATGAAAAGACGAAATCCTACTGGACCGAGTTTTACCGTCTTAACATGGAGGAGAGTGAAGAATGGAAGACGGCGCTTCGGATAAAACAGCTGGATTTTTATTATGCAGTCGTAAATATCGATTATGCTTCAAAGTCTTCAGATATAAAGCGGAAAGATGCGCTGCTTCAAATGGAGGAGATTGCGAAACATCCGATGATAGCCGATGCGGTAGA
>CACZRH010000201.1 GCA_902783455.1 uncultured Lachnospiraceae bacterium
AAAGTAGGAGCAGTCATTTTCCAATTTGCTCTTCTTTTATCGCGTCTTCCTTTAGAAGATTTATTCTTAGGACAAATAGACATCTTTTACACCTCCAATTCCTTACAGAATAATATGTTTTGTAACATAACTTCTCAAATGTCGTACTTAACGATTATAAACAATATGTAGTGGAATTGTCAATAAAAAAATTGCCGATTTATGGAAAAACTTGATTTTTAACGCTTTTTTTAGTATCATTATGGGGTATGTGGTATTAATATGCAATGATAAAACGTTTAGGAGATTAGTATGGTAAGAATTGCTCTTGACGGTATGGGTGGAGACAATGCACCGGTTGAAATCGTAAAGGGTGCAGTGGATGCTCTTAATAAATATGAAAATGTTTCCATTGTGATTCTCGGTGATGAACATGCAATTGCGGAAGAGCTTGCGCTGCATGATTATGACAAGTCCAGAATCCGGATTCATCCTACCACGGAAGTGATTGAGATGGCGGAGCATCCTGTAAATGCAATCCGTTCGAAGAAAGATTCCTCCATAGTGCAGGGACTTTATCTGGTAAAGAACGGAGAGTGCGATGCATTTCTTTCGGGAGGAAGTACGGGAGCGATTTTAGTCGGCGGTCAGACAATTGTCGGACGCGTAAAGGGCGTGGAAAGATCCCCTTTAGTTCCGATGTTTCCGACATTAAACGGTTTTTCCCTTTTGATTGACTGTGGCGCAAATGTAGATTCCAAACCTTCCCAGCTGGTTCAGTATGCCAAGATGGGAACCATATATAAGCGTGAAATGATGGGCGTTGAGAATCCCACGGTCGGAATTGTCAACATCGGTGCGGAAGAAGAAAAAGGAAATGCGCTGGTGAAGGAAACCTTCCCGCTTTTGAAGGAATGCAAGGGCATCAATTTTGTCGGCAGTGTGGAAGCGAGAGATATTCCGGAAGGTGTTGTGGATGTAATGGTCTGTGACGCATTTGTCGGAAATGTTATTTTGAAATTATATGAAGGTACTGCTTCGGCGCTTGTAAAGGCAATGAAGAAAGGCATGATGAGTTCTCTTCGCGGCAAAATCGGCGGCGCGCTTGTAAAACCGAGCATGAAAAAGACGATTGTTGCCTATACGGCAGCCGATCAGGGTGGTGCACCGATGCTTGGATTAAAAGGACTTGTGGTAAAGATGCACGGAAATTCCA
Organism: uncultured Lachnospiraceae bacterium; assembly: GCA_902783455.1. GTDB lineage: Bacteria > Bacillota > Clostridia > Lachnospirales > Lachnospiraceae > UBA3766. The sequence goes on from CACZRH010000201.1 coordinate 1,196, forward strand.
AGGCAATCGAATGTTCTGCAGCAATCAGACAGTGCATTCGTCTGCATGAAGCGGATATTGTCGGAAAGATTCGTGACAGTATCGCAACTGAGTAATGGAATGAATTTTTAAGGAAACTGTTGATATGGAATTTGAGGTTTTGGTAGACGCAATCGTAAGTGTCTTAAGTGTATATCCGAAAGAAATTTCTGAAGAAACTACATTTGTCGGTGATTTGGGTGCCGATTCCCTGGATGCTTATCAGATTGTGTTAGCCGTGGAAGAAGAACTCGGAATCAATCTGGACCCGGAAGATATTAAAGAGATTACTACGGTCGGAGATGCGCTTGAACTGATTAAAAAGGCGGAAGAGACAAATGGAAACTGAAGAGATTGTCAAAGCGCTTGAGGAAAGAATCGGTTATACCTTTCAGAATTCTTCCCTTGCAGTGAGTGCACTGACTCATCCATCTTACATGAATGAGAGAAAAATAAATAAATGGGATCATTATCAGCGCTTGGAGTATCTGGGAGATGCAGTCCTGGAGCTGACCATGAGTGAATATCTTTATTTTGAGTATCCGTCTCTTCCGGAGGGAGAGCTTTCAAAACTAAGAGCCTCGATGGTTTGCGAACCGGCGCTTGCTTTTTGCGCAAATAAAATCCCCATCGGGGATCTGATTCTGCTTGGAAAGGGTGAGGATGCAACAGGCGGAAGAAAGCGTGATTCCATACTTTCCGATGTTTTTGAAGCAATCATTGGGGCGATATATTTAGATGGCGGAATTACGCCTGCAAAAGAGCATATTAACCGTTTTGTCATGGACGGCATCGGCGAGAGAACGTTGTTTGTAGACAGTAAGAGCATTCTTCAGGAAGAAATTCAGAAAATTCCCGGCAGTTCGATTCGCTATGAATTAATCGGAGAATCCGGACCGGAGCATAATAAGGAATTTACGGTGGCGTTATTTATCGATGATAAAAAGCGCGCCGAAGCAAGCGGCCACAGCAAGAAAAATGCGGAACAGCAGGCAGCTTATGCGGTACTAAAAGAAATGGGAGTAACAAGGAATCTTTAATTATGTATTTAAAAAGCATTGAAATTCAGGGCTTTAAGTCCTTTGCCAATAAAATCGTATTTGATTTTGAAAACGGAATCACGGGTATTGTAGGCCCGAACGGTTCCGGAAAAAGTAATGTTGCGGATGCTGTCCGCTGGGTACTCGGGGAACAGCGTATTAAGCAGCTTCGTGGCGCATCCATGCAGGATGTTATTTTTTCGGGTACGCAGCTTCGTAAACCCGTCGGATCCGCATATGTTGCCATTACGCTCGATAATTCCGATCATTCCCTTGCGATTGATTACGAGGAAGTAACGGTTGCAAGAAGACTGTATCGTTCCGGAGAGAGTGAATATCTTTTAAACGGCTCGCCCTGCAGATTAAAGGATGTTAATGAATTGTTTTACGATACCGGTATCGGTAAGGAAGGCTATTCCATCATCGGACAGGGTCAGATTGATTTAATTCTTTCCAGCAAGCCGGAGGATCGTCGTGAATTATTTGATGAAGCGGCAGGTATTGTGAAATTCAAGAGAAGAAAGGTTGAAGCAACCAAAAAGCTCGAGAATGAACGCAATAACCTTGTTCGTGTCAACGATATTCTTTCAGAGCTCGAGCGGCAGATCGGACCGTTGGAAAAACAGTCCGACAAGGCGAAGGTTTATTTAAGAAGAAAAGAAGAGCAGAAAAAGCTCGATGTCAATATATTCCTTTTAGAGACGGAAAAACTGCGCGCAAATCTCGAAGAAGTCGAGGGAAAACGTATCATTGCAGAAAATGATTTAAACAGTGCAAATCATCGTAATGAAACCTTAAAAACCGAATATGAAGAGATTGCATCCTCCCTTGAAACACTCGATACGGAAATCGAACAGGGAAGAAATTCACTTGCGGAATATGTGGTAAACCGCGAAAAACTCGAAGGTGAGATCAAGCTTTTAGAGGAACAGATCAAGTCTGCAAAGAGCAATAAAGAGCATATGCAGACCAGACTGCAAACGGTCGAAGAGCAGATTCGGGCTAAGGAAGCCGAGAAGGCGGAACTGGATAAAGAAAAAGCGGAAATCGATAATCTTACCAATGCAAAAATCGAAGAGCGTAAAATTGCGCAGGAAGCATTACTTGCCTGCCAAAAAGAAATCGAGACCGTCAATTTTCAAATTGAAAAAAGCAAGAATTTAATCATTGAACTGCTTAGTGAAAGAGGAACGATTAAAGCCGGCATCGAAAGAATGAATACGATGACGGAACAGAAGAATATTCATTTAAGCGAAATAAACGGAAAACTGCTTCAGGCAAAAACCGTGGAAGAAGAGCAGACCGGTGTGATTACCGCACTGGAGGCGGAATTTAAGCGTGTCAATGAAGAGACCGAACAGAAGAAATTTGCTCAGATCAAGCTGGAAGAAGAAGTCGGTCTGATGCGTGATGAACTGGCTTCTCTGGATGCGAATCTTCGCGAAAAGCAGGCACTTTTCCATCAGATGAAAGCAAAGTATGACACGATTTCCGATATGACCCTTCGTTATGAGGGATATTCCAATACCATCAAAAAGGTAATGGAGAAAAAGGAAGAGGAAAAGGGAATCATCGGTGTAGTTGCCGACATTATCAAGGTGGATAAAAAATACGAAGTAGCGATTGAAACTGCGCTCGGCGGCAATATCCAGAACATCGTTACCGATGATGAAAATACGGCAAAAAAGATTATTCAGTATTTAAAGGACAATCGTCTCGGACGTGCGACATTTTTGCCTTTAACCACGATTACGCATCCGCAGGAATTTAAGAATCCGGAATGCTTAACCGAAAAAGGTGTAATCGGCATGGCGAACGAGCTGGTATCGCAGGATCCCAAATATAAAGATGTTTCCAAAGCGATGCTTGGCAGAATCGTTGTTGTTGATACCGTTGACAATGCATTGAAAATCGCAAAGAAATTCGATTACGGAATCCGTATGGTAACCCTTGAGGGAGAATTACTGGTACCCGGCGGTGCAATTTCCGGCGGTAATTTTAAGAATTCCTTATCACTTCTTAGCAGAAGAAGAGAGATGGATGAATTAAAAGCGAAGGTTGACCGGATTGAAGCGGAAGTAAAGGAATGCGAGAAAGCCATCGATGACTGCAAGGCAAGACGAAACCAGATGCGTCTTGAAATCGAGCGGATTAAGTTGGAGTATCAGGAAAGCCTGGTACGTTTAAATACCGCAAGAATTCAGGTTACCCAGGCGAAAGAAAAAATGGGCGACGTAACAAGGGATTACGATGCACTTCGAAAAGAAGCTGCAGATATTAAGACCGAAATTGCCGCAATCGAAAAAGAAAAGATTACCATTGATGAAAAGCTGAATGAGAATTTAGCGCTTGAAACATCCGAGAATGAGAAAGTCAAGAAACAGACGGTTGTTTTAGAAACCTATCGGGAAGAGGAAACCGAAAAATTAAGTGTTGTTTCGGGCTTTGACGTGGAAGTGGAAAAGCTGCTTCAGAAGCAGGAATTTTCCAAGCAGAATCTGGACCGTGTGACCGAGGAATTAAATGCAATTTCCGGAGAAAAGACCGAGCTTTGCGAAACCTTTGATCATTCCGAAACCGATATTCAGGCAAAGAGCGAGGATATCGAAGAAATTCGTAAGACCATCGAGGCATCCTATTCCACACAGAACGAGACGGAAAGCAGATTAAAGGAAGCGGTTTCCAAAAAAGAAGAATTATCTGCAAAACAGAAGGAATTTTTCACTGAAAGGGATAAAATTTCAGCGCTGATCAGCGGACTGGATAAAGAAGTGTTCCGTCTGAATGCACAGAAGGAAAAAATGGAAGAGACGCTTTCCAACCAGACATCCTATATGTGGGCAGAATACGAGATTACGTTAAATGACGCGAAAGAGATGCGTGATGAGGAAATGACGGATCTGCCGGCTTTGAAAAAGCAGGTAAATGCCGTGAAGAATGTAATCCGTGATCTCGGTGATGTCAATGTCGGTGCAATCGAAGAATATAAGCAGGTTTCCGAGCGATATACATTCCTTTCCACGCAGCATGATGATTTGATCAAGGCGGAAAAGGAACTCGTAAAGATCATCGAAGAACTCGACGAATCCATGCGGAAACAGTTTAAGGAACAGTTCGGAAGAATCGCTTCCGAATTTGATAAAGTATTCAAGGAACTCTTCGGCGGCGGTAAGGGTGAACTGGAGCTGATGGATGATGAGGATATTCTGGAAGCCGGAATCCGGATTGTCGCACAGCCGCCCGGAAAGAAACTGGTGAATATGATGCAGCTTTCCGGTGGAGAGAAAGCATTAACCGCAATTTCGCTTTTGTTTGCGATTCAGAATTTAAAGCCTTCGCCGTTCTGTCTTTTGGATGAAATCGAAGCAGCTTTGGATGAAAGCAATGTAGAACGCTTCGCAACCTATTTAAATAAAATGACCAGGGATACGCAGTTTATCGTCATTACACACCGTCGTGGTACGATGGACAGAGCAGACCGTCTCTATGGTATTACCATGCAGGAGAAAGGCGTTTCTGCTTTGGTATCCGTAAATTTAATTGATGATAAGCTGGATAATTAAAAAGGACTGACGAATGGAAGAAAAGAAAGAAAAACTCGGCTTCTTTGCCAGATTAAAGGCCGGACTTACCAAGACAAGAAAAAATATCGTTTATAATATTGATTCCGTGTTTAATCAGTATGAGGAAATCAGCGAGGAATTCTACGACAAGCTCGAAGAAGTTCTGATTATGGGTGATATCGGAGTGGAAGCAACCGAAAAAATCATGGATCAGCTTCGTGAAGAGGTCATCGACGGAAATTATCATCAGCCGGCGGAATGCAAAGCGCTTTTGATTCGTGCCATCTGGCAACAGATGCGAGTGGATAACGTCGAATACAAATTCGAGGAAGAGCAGTCCATCGTCATGATTATCGGTGTAAACGGTGTCGGAAAAACAACCACGATCGGAAAGCTTGCTTCGAAATTAAAAGCAAAGGGTAAAAAGGTGGTGATTGCGGCTGCGGATACATTCCGTGCAGCGGCTACCGAGCAGCTTGATGAATGGGCCAAAAGAGCCGGCGTTGATATGATTTCCGCACACGAAGGTGCAGATCCCGCATCGGTTGTATATGATGCCGTGCAGGCTGCAAAGGCAAGAAATGCGGATGTTTTATTGATTGATACGGCAGGAAGACTTCACAATAAGAAGAATCTGATGGCGGAGCTTGAAAAAATGAACCGCATCATCGACCGTGAATTTCCGGCGGCACAC
>CACZRH010000202.1 GCA_902783455.1 uncultured Lachnospiraceae bacterium
GCCGTTTTCAGAATCCTTCAGTATGTCCAGGGGCTCTGAGTAAGGATTATTAATAAAGCTTAAGGTATATATGTTTGCAGAGGATGAGTCTTCCGCAAAAAATACCCAGCCCGAATCCTTGCAAATAAGATCGGAAATGCTGAAATCGGCGTGTATGGTGTATTGTGAGTAAAAGGTTCCGTCAGTCAGATTTACGGGCGTTATTTCTCCGTTTGTGAAGGAAAAATAGCCCATAAGACTTTGGGCAGCGGAAACATACAAATACATTCCCGATACCGGTGCGGGATTCGTGAATGTTGAAATCAGTTTTCCGGAGGCTTCTTCGAATACAAAAGTTTCATATTGTACACTTACTACAATCCGGGTGTTTTTTTCGCCGTCCTCTTCAGAGGACAGAGAATCTACAAGGTTGTAAATCGGGTATCCGGGCAGCAGGGTGCAGTCAAGCTCGGTGCCCCAGATTTTTTCACCTGAAGCCGAGAACACATCGATAAATTCCCGTTCGGTTATGGTAGTGAAAAAATCTCCGTTGGCAGACAGAACCACCAGATTTCCGTTTTCGGTATAGTAATAGTGAAGAACATTAGTGCCGGTAATGTTAAGCTCTTTTTCCGTTCCGGTTTCGAGATCAAGCAGTGCGGCATAATCCCGTTCCATGGAGGAGTGTGTTACTGCAATTTCCGAACCGGACTTTGAGGAAAGAACGGGGGAATAGAAATTCTCTTCTCCCGGATTCTCTAAATCATTTGTTACCTTAAAGGAATCCGGATCGATGGTAAGAACACGGTCAGGGAGAAATACGAATACCTTCTTTTCGGAAAGGTGCGTTTCGTAAGTCTGGATACGATTGTCCAAACTGATGGAGCCGGATTCCTTTCCTTCATAATCATATTTTTTGATTCCGTAATCACAGAATACATATACATAATTCTGATCGGCATCCGCACCGATGACATTCAGTGTTTTGCCTTCTTTGTTCTTAATCGTCGGAATGGAAAGAAGACGTGTATAGCTTTCGGTATCAAAAACCGTTACGCCGTGCCCGCTTCCGATGGTAATCAGACGGCTTTGGTCATCGTTTAAAAGAGATTTCCGAATCTGATAATCACTGACCAGCATTTTGTCAAATCTGAGACGTTCTCCGGATTCATAGACATATAAAGCATTGCTTAGAGCGTATTCCGCTTCGGAAACAAGGGGACGATTGTTTGTTTCGTTTGGGAGTGCTTCCAAAGCTACCAATACTGCATCCTCACGCTTGCCGGTTTTTAAAAGGGACGCGGATTTCTCCGCATAGAAGCGGGACTGGTTAATCTGCTTATTTTGCAGTTCAACCAGGATTTCTCCGGCCAGTCTGGTTTTTTCCTCCGCAAGCTCGGCTTTTTCTTCCGCAAGCTTTTTCATTCTTGATGCCGTAAACGCATTGTAAATACCGAATGCGGTACCGAAAACGGCAAGGCAACCGACAGCCGCGAATCCAATGGCAAGATTTCTTTTTATGATTCTTTCCTTGTGACGCTGTTTTAAGTCATCATAAGTACAACCGATGACGGGGGCGGCAAGTCTTAAGAATTCGGATTTGAACTTTTTGTTCCTTTCCTTAGCGGAAGCACCGCGGATATCCGCAGCCAGCGGTTCTACGGGATTTCCGGCATCATCCGTTAAAAGGGGCGCAGGAAATGCATTCCATGGTTCACCGTCAATCAGAATTGCAAGGACATGTTCTCTGTCATGCATTTCGATGAAGGTTTCGATTTCTTTCAAAACCCAGTAGGATTCCGGAGTATCCTTCGAACAGATGACAATTAAGTATTCCGCTTCGCGAAGAGCGGAGGAGATGTTATCGTTTAGATCGCTTCCGATGGGGAGCTCTTCCTGGTCACGAAAAACCCGGCTGATTTTCTTTTTGCCGGTTTTTTTCCGAACGGAAGCGGGAATATGATAGGTTTCCAGTGCCTTATGAAGCTTCTTGGCAATTTCCATGTCCAAGGGGGCATGACGGTAGCTTATAAATGCATCGTATTTCATTCCGGTTTCTCCTCTTTTTGATAGGTCTTTTCAAAAATACTTCGTTCAATCACATAGACATCCGATAAATCATCCACGCGGACCGCAAGGAAATCTCCGGGCTTTCCGAGATAGTATTTGCTTTGGTCCCAGGTGGTAAATACCTTGACACGATGGTCGAGTTCTCTTGCATAAATGCCGCTTCCGCCGGTTGCGATACAGGATTTTGCAAATGGCAGCAGACCGATTCTTTCACCGGAAATCAGGTTGTTTACGGTCGGAGAATAAGCGGTGACCTCTCTTGGATAAACATATGGTTCATTAAGCATCTGATAGTTGGCTTCAAATTTTGTTTTATTGCAGGGATAGATTTCGCCGTCCACACCGATGATGATATAGGTATCTTCCTGAATCGTTAAGTCCACATCGCCTTCCAGGGTTCGAACCGCAACCTTACTGCCTGCCGGTAACAGATCGGTGGAATTTACAACACCTACTTTTACGGATTTCTTCCGATAGAAGAAAAGGTTTGAAGGATCTTCCTCGTGAACGCCCGCATGGATAATTTCCGTATCTTTAAAATAACGGTTCAGGCGGTTTTTAAAATACATATCCACGGAATCTTCATCGAAGGGGATGTCGTTCTGAATAAGCAGTTGTTTTTTTAAGAACCCGCCGGCTTTGATTAAATGACCGCCGCCTCCGCCGAGTCCCTCGCTCAAAAAGGCTGCCAGCTCATTGGCCTTGACTTCCTTGACGCAGCTTCTGACGGAAAACTTGACTCCGCTTTCCAAAACGCTGTATACCAGACAGCATCCGATGCTGTCCACTTCCAGAAACATATCGCTTACAAGGCCTAAAATATTCGGATCACAGGGCCTCGAGGATATGATTCCCCAGGAATATTCATTGTTGTAAGAAGCATCCATTAAAGCATCCGCTGCAATGGACAGCTCTTCCTTGGAGTAGTTGGAATTCCGAAACAGACTGATTTCCGGAACATCGTATTTTGCGCTGTCCTGTAAATCGCGGTCGGCGGGATGACAGATTTCTGCAAAATTTCCGGTATCCGTCATCAGACCGTAATACAGTGCGGTGGGAAGGATGGATTCTTTTCCGGTTTCTTCTTTGAAATCCGTATTGATGTCATAGCCTTCCGCACAAAGAAGTTCATATAAAATGGTAGCGCACGCACCGTAACCGGAACGGACATCGGAAAATTCCGGAAGATTTCCGACTACCTGATGGTGGTCAATCACGGCGATTTCGTCTGCGTCAAAATGAGTCACATTGCTTTCGCCGTACTGGCAGTCCACGGTTACCAAAAGCTCCGGTTTGCGGATTTCCGTTACGTAGCGTACGTCAATATCAAGATGTTCGATCATTAAAAGAAGATTGCTTTTCGTTACGGGAGCACGCCCGCCGTATACGAAAGGAACATCTTTTCCCATCTGCTTAAAATACCACTGAAGGGCATAGCCGCAGGCTAAGGCATCCGCATCGGGATTGTCGTGACACTGAATGACGATATCCGAATACTTTAAAAGGTCATTTAAAGAGAGCGCCATAATCGTATCTCCTTTGTGTTTGTTTACTATTAA
>CACZRH010000203.1 GCA_902783455.1 uncultured Lachnospiraceae bacterium
AAGCATTACTTCGGTCGGCATTCTGGTTGCGATTAACGACTGATGAGCGTCACGAAGGACGGTCTCTGTAATTTTAATCGGCTTTTTCACTGTATCTGCCATTCTATTATCCTCCATATTAATTGTTTATTATACAATACCGAAAATTGCCATGAATGTACCGGCCGCAACCGCGGTACCGATAACGCCTGCAACGTTCGGTCCCATCGCATGCATCAAAAGGAAGTTTGTAGGATCCGCTTCCGCACCGACCTTCTGGGAAACTCTGGCGGCCATCGGAACAGCCGATACACCGGCGGAACCGATAAGCGGATTTACCTTGCCCTTTGTAACTACACACATAATCTTTCCGAAAATAATACCCGCCGCAGTACCGAATGAGAATGCAACCAGACCGAGAACTACGATACCGATTGTATTCATGTTTAAGAAAGCTTCTGCAGAGGTGGTCGCACCAACGGATGTACCAAGTAAAATAACAACGATGTACATAAGAGCGTTGGATGCAGTTTCGGTAAGCTGTTTTACAACACCTGATTCGCGGAAAAGATTACCGAGCATCAGCATACCGATTAAGGGTGCCGTTGTCGGAAGAATCATACAAACCACGATGGTAATGATAATCGGGAACAGGATTTTTTCCAGTTTGGAAACCGGACGAAGCTGTTCCATTTTGATTTTACGCTCTTTTTCAGTCGTAAGTGCTTTCATGATGGGCGGCTGAATAATGGGAACTAAGGACATATAGGAATATGCCGCAACCGCAATCGGTCCGAGTAATGCAGTCTGACCGAGTTTTCCTGCAAGGAAAATGGAAGTCGGTCCGTCAGCACCGCCGATGATGGAAATTGCAGCGGCTGCCTTATCATTAAACTCAAACCAGGGAGTCTGATTCAAAAGAATTGCTCCGAAGTATGCCATGTAAATACCAAACTGTGCTGCAGCCCCGAGAAGGAAGCTCTTGGGGTTCGCAATCAAGGGTCCGAAGTCGGTCATCGCTCCGACACCCATGAAAATTAAGGACGGTAAAATTGCAAATTCGTCCAGAATATAGAAATAATAGAGTAATCCGCCTGCCGAATCGTCGGTCCAGGGTGCGATAATATCGGGATAAATGTTTACAAGCAACATACCGAATGCAATCGGCACCAGAAGCAACGGTTCAAACTCTTTCCGAATTGCCAGATAAAGGAAAACACATGCAACAGCAATCATTATGTAGTTTCCCCATGTCAGGTTCAGAAATGCTGTTTGATGAAGCAGATTAGTCACTGTGTCAATAATGTAACTCATTGATCTTTTTCCTCCTGAATTATTGAGTACATTGCGCATCCTTTACAATGCTGAATAATCAGCCATTATCAGATACGCAATTCTGCTTCAAACTTAGTTTAACGTTGCGAGTAATGCGCCTGCTTCGATTGCATCGCCGGCTGCACAGTCAATGCTTGCTACGGTTCCGTCCTGAGGAGCAACAACCGGGATTTCCATCTTCATGGATTCGATGATAACAACTGCATCACCCTTCTTAACTGCGGTTCCGACATTTGCTGCAATCTTAACAACCTTTCCTGCAGCTCCGGCTTCCACCTTAATGCTGCCTGCGCCTGCAGATGCTGCCTTCGGTGCTGCTGCAGGTGCAGCGGGTGCTGCTGCGGGAGCAGCCTTACGTACCGGTGCTGCTGCAACGGGTGCGCCTGTGGAAGCGCCTTCTTCTACTACTACATCATATACGTTTCCGTTCACGGTAATGGTATAATTCTTCATTTCTATTTTCCTCCTAACTTATGCGTTATGCCATTTTCTGGATTTCTTAATGCTTCTTACAACGTAGCCGGAAGCATCTTCGCTTCCTTCATAAGCCGCAATTGCCGCAGCAATTACCGCTACAAGTTCCAAGTCATCGGCAAGATTTTCTTCCACAACCTCTGCTACAGGTGCCGCCGCAGGAGCGACAACCGGCTGTTCATTAATCTTTGCCTGCTCTTTTGCTCTTTCCTTTTCCTTCTTCATTGCTTCAATCTTCGGGAAGAAGTTAAACAATGAAATAATTAAGGAAATCAGAATTAAAATGCAAAATACGGTTCCCATACCGAGAAGGGTATTTAACGCAGCCTTTTTCAGGTTTTCCGCGATGGAATACTGAACATTGAATGCCGCATTGGTAATCTGCATTTCCGTATTATATGAAAGTGCAAGTTCCGTTGGTCTGTTAGCACATCTGATATCGACAGTTACTTCGTATCCGCCTTCTTTACCGAATCCGATATTGAAGGTATCATAATCGATTCCGATGGGCTTACCGCCGTCTTCTTTTCCCTTTAAGTACGACTCGATAGCGCCGTTATATACTTTCTGGGATTTAAATTCAAGTTCGTGCTCGTCTTTGAGTATCTGCTGCTTTTACGCCCACTCTTTCCGGTTTAAATTAAGCTGACCGTCATAGTAAGCACTGTCATAGTAGGATAAGGTACCTTCCTCGTCATCCGGAAGATCTGCAACAATCTGGTCCACAACTACTACCACATTTTTTTCGATCTGATCCCGGTCAATCGAGGGAATGGTCTTTTCCTGTTTCTGACAGCCTGCAAACAGAAATACAGAACTTAAGACACAGCACAGAATTGTAATCTGTTTTTTCATGGTCTGACCACCTTTCTTTATACTGTGCCGTGTTTCTTCGCCGGACGATCCTCACGCTTGGAATACAGCATTTCGAATGCGCCGATTACATATTTTCTGGTATCTGCGGGAGCGATGATGTAATCCACATATCCTCTCTTAGCAGCACTCATTGCGGAATCCTGAAGCTTAGCATATTCTTTTGCCTTATCGTTAATTACGTCGGCACCCTGTCCGTCATACATAATCTTTGCCGCAATATTAGCATCCATTGTTCCAATGGAAGCATCTTCCCAGGCGAAGGTAACATCACATCCGATTGCCTTGGAGTTCATGGAAACATATGCGCTTCCGTAAGCTTCCTTCATGATTACGTTTACTTTCGGAACGGAAGCGTTTGCGAATGCATAAGTAAGTTTGGAAACAGCTCTTGCAATTCTCTTTTCAGCACATTTGCATGCCACATAACCCTTTACGTTGGTAAGGGAAAGAACGGGAATGGAAAATGCGTCGCAGAAATTGATAAATTCAGCTGCCTTTACGCATCCGTTCACAGAAAGAACCTCATCAAATTTCTCTGCTTCTTTTCCTTCGGAATCATATTTTGCACTGCGGTTTCCGACACAGCCAACGGTTAAGCCGTTCAATTTCACGAAACCGATTACCATTTCCTTTCCGTAATTTGCTTTTACTTCGAGGAAAGCGTGGTCATCTGCGATATCACTGAATGCAAGGGCTGCATCCTTATAACCTGCTGCAATCAAATCGCATGCACGGTTTAAAGAATCATTTGTCGCAACTTCTTCTGCTTCTTCTTCATTGTTTGCGGGAAGATAGGAAATGAGTTCACGAATCTGATCAAACAGGGTTGCTTCATCTGCTGCAAAATCCGCAAGACCGGATTCTTCGGACTGGAATTTTGCATCGGAAGTATCACATTTATCCTTGCTGTTTCCTTCCAGTGCATTGGGAGAATTTACGAAAAGATGCGCATTCTTCTCTTCCATAAAGGTAAAGTCGGAAATTGCCGGAAGAATGGCAAGACCGCCGCCGCAGTTTCCGAAAACAGCCGTAATCTGAGGGATTACGCCGGAAGCCAGGCTCTGCTTTAAATAGATTTCTCCGAATCCGTTTAATGCGTCCATTGCTTCCTGCAGTCTTAAACCTGCAGAATCAAGAAGACCGATTACGGGAGCGCCCATTTTCATTGCCATATCATAAAGATTGACAATTTTTCTGGCATGCATCTCTCCTACGGTTCCGCCTAAAACGGATGCATCCTGGCTGTAAACATAAACCAGGTTGTCATTGATACTGCCGTAGCCGGTAATGACACCGTCGGAAGGAGTATCAATTTGTTTCAGATTGAAGTCGGTAGCTCTGGCACTGACCAGTCCGCCGATTTCAACGAAACTGTTTGGATCAAGTAATGCTTCGATTCTTGATCTCGCTGCACTAGTAGAAACAGTACTCATTTTGAAAA
>CACZRH010000204.1 GCA_902783455.1 uncultured Lachnospiraceae bacterium
AGCAGTGTTTCCGGAAAAATCGGAAGAACCATATGAAAACAGTTGTAATCGGCGGAGGACCGGCCGGGATCATGGCGGCATGTGCCGCAGCGGATGCCGGTGATGAGGTGATCCTGCTGGAAAAAAATGAAAAAATCGGAAAGAAGCTTTTTATTACCGGAAAAGGCAGATGTAATGTGACCAATGCGTGTGACAGGGAAGCATTTTTCGACCATATTGTGAGTAATAAAAAATTTCTTTATTCCGCATATTCTGCATGGGATTGTTATGCCCTGATGGATTTTATTGAAGCACACGGAACGCCCTTAAAAACAGAACGCGGAAACCGGGTTTTTCCGGTGAGTGACCATTCCTATGATATCATCGATGCCCTGAAACGTGCATTGAAAGAAAAGAATGTGAAGATTCGCTTAAATACACAGGTGTCCCGGATTTTGTCGGAAGATATATCAAACGGTCCGAAAAATAATTCTGAATCGGAAACGGAATCGGAGCCGAAGCGGTATTATAAAGATAAGAACAGGAAAATCGAGAAGCTGCCATCCAAAAAGATTACGGGAATCTGTCTGTCCTCGGGAGAAGTAATTTCAGCTGACCGCGTGATTCTTGCAACGGGTGGCAAATCATATCCTTCGACCGGATCCACGGGAGACGGGTATCGTTTTGCAAAAGAATTCGGGCATTCGATTGTTACACCGAAACCGGCCCTTGTTCCGTTTGAAACAAAGGAAGACTGGGCGCCCGGACTTCAGGGACTTTCTTTAAAGAATGTGAAATTATCGCTTTATATCAATCAAAAATGCAGATATGAAGAGCAGGGGGAGATGCTTTTTACGCATTTTGGAATCAGCGGACCTCTGGTATTGAGCGCAAGCAGCATTTATGCAAAAGAACCGGTGGAGGATTCTTATTTACTGATTGATTTAAAACCGGCTTTATCGGATGAGGAATTTGACAAACGGCTGATTCGCGAGCTGCAAAACGGAAATAAGAAGGAATTAAAGAATATTTTAAACGAGATATATCCTTCGAAATTAGCAGCCAATATCTGTGAAATTACAGGAATCGATCCGTATAAGCGCTGCAACGAGGTAAATGCAAAAGAGAGAAAAGCGCTTTTGGATTTTACAAAAAGAATGCGCCTTACGATTCAAAAAACCAGGGATTTTAACGAGGCAATCATTACGCAGGGCGGTGTTTGCGTAAAGGAAGTTAATCCGAATACGATGGAAAGCAGGCTGGTTTCGGGATTATATTTTGCCGGGGAAATGCTTGATCTGGATGCATTTACCGGCGGATTCAATCTCCAGATTGCTTTCAGCACCGGATATCTTGCGGGATGCGGGAAGTAATTTGTTTAAGAATGATGAAACGTAAAGATTTATCATTTTTTGGATACAAATAAGTACCGGGAGAGATTTTGATAAAAAGGAAAATTATAAATTGAGGAAATATTAAGAAAATATCATTAAGAAAAGGAGTCGGATATGGGGTTTAATGTAGCGATTGACGGACCTGCAGGTGCCGGAAAAAGTACGATTGCAAAACTTGTTGCAAAGGAAATGAATTTTATTTATGTGGATACGGGAGCAATGTATCGCGCCATTGCACTTTTTCTGCTTCGAAAAGGAATTAAACCGGAAGAAAGAGAACGTTTTGCAACGGAATGTCAGGATGCGGATGTTACCATCCGGTATGAGGACGGCATGCAGCAGGTTTTATTAAACGGTGAAAATGTCAGCGGTCTGATTCGTACGGAAGAGGTTGGAAATATGGCTTCCGCAAGCAGCGTGGACGGAAAGGTCCGCGAAAAACTGCTGGATTTACAAAGAAATTTAGCGCGTGATAATGATGTGGTTATGGACGGAAGAGACATTGGAACGAATATTCTTCCGAATGCGGAAGTAAAGGTTTATCTGACCGCATCCGTGGAAGAAAGAGCATCAAGACGCTTTAAAGAACTTCAGGAAAAAGGCGTTGCATGTGATCTGGAGCAGATTAAAGCGGATATTAAGGAACGCGACGAACGTGACATGAACCGTGAGATTGCACCCTTAAAACAGGCAGAGGACGCAGTGTTTGTAGATTCCTCCGATATGAGCATCGAAGAAGTGAAAGAGGCAATCTGTGAACTCATTCGCAAAGTGAAGTAGCGAAATTGTGATATGGCAAAGTGGCGAAATGGCAAAAAATGACACTATATCCCCGTCACCATGTGTCAAAAAGAGGAAAAAATGGAAGTAATTTTAGCAAAAACAGCCGGATTCTGTTTTGGTGTTAACCGTGCCGTGGATACGGTATACGAGCAGATTGAAAAAGGCGGAAAAATCTATACATACGGTCCGATTATTCATAACGAAACGGTTGTGGAGGACCTGGAAAAGAAAGGTGTTTCGGTAATCAATTCCGAGGAAGAATTAAGAAATATTACCGAAGGAACCGTGATCATCCGTTCTCACGGAGTGAAAAAAGAAGTGTATTCCATTCTGGAAGAAAAGGGCATTTCCTATGTGGATGCAACCTGCCCCTTTGTAAAACGAATCCATAAAATCGTGGAAAAAGAAAGCAAAGAGGGGAAAGTAATCATTATTGTCGGGAATTCCAGCCATCCGGAAGTAGAGGGGATCTGCAGTTATGTGGATGGGGAATATTATGTGGTTGAATCCGTGGAAGAAGCGGATGCTTTAAACCTTTCAAAAGAGGCTGAATTTACCATTGTTTCACAGACAACATTTAATTCCACGAAATTCAAAGATATAGTTGCTATTTTTGACAAAAAAGGTTATTATAGTAGTGTTGTGAATACTATTTGTAATGCAACCGCGGAGCGCCAGACAGAGGCAAAAGAGATTGCATCAAAAGTGGACGCAATGATCGTAATAGGGGGTTCACACAGTTCAAATTCGAGAAAACTTTTTGAAATATGTTCGAAAGAGTGTGACTTGACATTTTTCATCCGTACAAAGGATGATCTGAACTCGGTAACATTACCCGATTCAGCCGAACTGGTGGGTATTACGGCAGGGGCATCTACCCCAAATAATATTATTGAGGAGGTTCAAAAATATGTCCGAACAGACTTTTGAACAAATGCTTGAGGAATCACTTAAAAAGACAATTAGAAGCGGTGATATTGTCGAAGGAAAGGTTATCGAAGTAAAGCCCGATTTTCTGGTAATCGATATCGGTCAGAAAGCGGACGGAATCCTTCCGAAGAGTGAGTATTCCAATGATGCAAGCATCGATCTTCTGGAAGCTGTAAAGCCCGGGGATGTTATGGAAGTTAAGATTCTTAAGGTAAATGACGGAGAAGGACAGGTTTCACTTACCCATAAGAGAATCGTTGCCGACAGAGGCAGCAAGCGTCTTGAACAGGCGTTTAACGATCAGGAAGTATTGACCGCTAAAGTTGCACGTGTATTGCCTAAAGGTCTTACCGTTGTTGTGGATGATATCAATATTTTCATTCCCATCAGCCTTGTGTCCGATGTGTTTGAAAAGGATCTGACCAGATATCAGGATCAGGAAATCTCTTTTGTTATGAAGGATTATGATCCGAAGAGCAGAAGATATATCGGTGACCGCAAGCAGATTCTTGAGAAGAAGAAAAAAGATCTTCTTGATCAGATTAAGGAAGGCGACATCATTGACGGTATTGTAAAGAATGTTACCGATTTCGGTGCTTTCGTAGATCTCGGCGGAATTGACGGTCTTTTACATATCTCCGAAATGAGCTGGAGCAGAATCGACAATCCGAAGAAGCATTTCAATGTCGGCGATACCGTTAAGGTTATGGTAAAAGAAATCAAAGGCGAGAAGATTGCTCTTTCCGCTAAGTTTGATGATGACAATCCCTGGAAGGATGCAGAAAGCAAGTATGTTGTCGGCAATACCGTTACCGGAACGATTGCAAGAATGGCAGATTTCGGTGCATTCGTTGAATTAGAGCCCGGTGTGGATGCACTCCTTCATGTATCCCAGATTTCCAAGGATCATATTGAAAAGCCTTCAGATGTTTTAAAGAAGGGCGAAGAGATTACCGCAAAAATTGTTGACTTCAACAAAGAGACGCAGAAGATCAGTCTTTCCATGAAGGCACTTCTTCCGGATGAACCCGAAGATACCGAAGCAGCTGAAAGTGCAGAAGAAGCACCTGCTGAAGGCGGCGAATCCGATGATAATTCCGGAGAAGAATAATAATTGAAAGAGAAGTAATCGCAGCGAAAAGCGTGATTTCAACCACGGCATATTCTATATGCCGTGGTTTTGTATAAGGGCATGAATTACACATTTGAACAATTTAAAAATGAAATATATGCAATTACGGATATTGATTTAAATTCCTATAAAGAACGTCAGATGAAAAGAAGAATCGATTCTTTTCTGGGTTCGAACGGCTGTCCCGAATATTATAAGGCGGTCAATCTGATTCGTACGGATTCGGAATTCAGAACGGAATTCATTGAATATATTACCATCAATGTTTCCGAGTTTTTCCGCAATCCGGAACAGTGGGAATATCTGGAAAAAGAAATCATTCCGATGTTGAAGGACAAACCGAAGGTCCGGATCTGGTCGGCGGCCTGTTCCACGGGGGATGAACCGTATACGCTGGCTATGATTTTTTTGAAATACCTTCCGAGAACAAGATTGTCAATTCTGGCAACGGATATTGATGCAAAAGCGATTTCCATGGCAAAGGAAGGTGTTTATTCGCATAAGAGCATTGCATCGGTACCAAAGGAATACCTGCAGTATTTTACGAAAAACGAAGCAGGAAAATATGTGATCAGCGATGAAATCAAAAAATGCGTAACCTTTAAAAAGCATAATCTTTTTAAGGACGAATATCCGATCAATATTAACCTTTTAGTTTGCAGGAATGTTCTGATTTATTTTACGGAAGAGAAGAAGAATGAAATTTTTAAACAGTATTATAAAAGCCTTGCAAGAGGCGGAGTGCTGTTTTTGGGAAATACGGAGCAGGTAGTGAATTACCGGGATATCGGATTTGACCGAAAAGCATCTTTCTTTTATGAAAAAAAATAGAAAACGTTAAGCAATAATAGAAAATCCGATAAGTATAAACGAAAAGACCGGCATTGCCGGCCTTTTCAATTTTATAATACTGATTTTATAACTCATCCTCCAAAACCATGTTCTGAAGCACGTGTTCCGCATATTCATTGAAGGATTTGCGGCTGGTCTTGAATTCGTCCGTCAGTTCAAAGAAGTAATCGCGGTCGCGGAAACTTCGTTTGTAGAACGGAGTGAAGAGCGGCTCCCACTGAGGCAGATAGGAGGAAACCTTTCTGGTGTAGCAGGTCGCTGCGGTAGCCTGTCTGCGGTGCTCCGGATCAACGGAAGCGGCAACGGATTTATGAATTGCCATATCCTCTTCGGGCAGATAATAATAATCCCTGTAGTTGGAGTAGTAATATTTCATTTCCTCTTCATAAAGGGGAACCTTTAAGACACCGTTAATTCCGTTTCCGGTAAAATAGCAGCCGTTCGCGGAACACGAAACGGGAACGGGAATTTCCGAAAGGAAACGAAGACTTAAAACAAGCTCCTGACGCTTCTTGTTGTTATAATCATTATAGTAATTCGCCTGAACCTTCATAACGCGGATCGGAAGATTGAACAAATCGGAAAAGCCCATTACGGAAAGCAAATCCAGCATTCCGATCAAGTCGTCCTTATTATGAAGCAGTAAGAGGCGTTCATTTTCTTCATCCTGATTGCACGCATAATCGTGATAAAAATTAATCAGTTCACCGCCGGTATACTGATCCTCGCGTTTTACTCCGAGGAAAGCCTCGATGGTGGTCTGTTTGCAGTTTTCAAGCTTTAAGAAATTCTTATACGGCTTGATTCTTTTATATAAATCCAGTCCCTTGAAATCATCGAATTTAAAGGGAATGTTATACATTTCGCATTTCTGGGTGATATAAGGCAAATCGAAACGATTGCCGTTGAAGTGAATCAGGAAACTGTAATTTAAACAGAATTCCAAAAAGGCATTTAAGACCATGACCTCTTCGTCATAGTTTTCCGCCAGCCATTGGATGGTGTGCCATTCGTTATTTTCAAAATAGGCGCAGCCAATCAGATAAAGATTGGAACTTTTTGCCGTAAATCCGGTGGTTTCAATGTCCATAAAAAGGACTTTTTCAGGTTCCTCCAAATTTTCGACAGGATAGGAAGGGGCAATGGGACCTAAGTCATTTACAACAGTTTTCATATTTTTTCCTCCGTTTCAGGGTCTATGGATGCTTTCCCGGAATAAAAAGCAACAAAGCATATCCGCAATCTGCATATCCGCAAACCGACCAGTTGAAATAATTTTATGACCGTTTAAAAGCCATAAGACAAATCATATTTATTTTATCATAATATGATGTATATTTGCACAAAAAATTCTTCTTTTTTTTCAATCCTTTAAACAAAATCCATATGGATAATTTGACAGAAAATAGTAGAATAGAAAATGGTGTGTTTTGTGCGTATATGCACATTTCATAGTATTTTTCAGCATTTTTAAGAATTATTCAGAAGCAAAATCATTAAGGAGAAATCAAAAAATGGCAAGGTTTACTTTCCGTGGCGGTATTCATCCGTATGAGGGAAAAGAATTGTCCAAAGATAAACCGATTCGTCCTTACGAGGAACCGAAGGGCGATTTGGTATATCCTCTTTCCCAGCATATCGGTGCACCGGCCAGTCCTGTTGTGGAAAAGGGTGACCATGTTTTGATCGGCCAGAAAATTGCGGAAGCGGGAGGATTTGTATCTTCTCCGATTTACGCAACGGTTTCCGGTACCGTGAAAGCAATTGAACCCAGACGTGTCATTACGGGCGATAATGTGATGAGCATTGTTATCGAAAATGACAAAGAGTATGAATCGGTGGAATTTTCTCAGCCGAAGGCAGTAGAAGTGCTGCTGAAAGAAGAAATTATCAATCTGATTAAAGAGGGCGGAGTCGTCGGAATGGGCGGTGCCGGATTTCCCACTCACGTAAAGCTTTCCCCGAAGGAGCCGGATAAAATCGATTATGTGATTGCGAACTGTTCGGAATGTGAACCGTATTTAACCTCTGACTATCGTAAAATGATTGAGGAGCCGGAAAAACTGGTGGAGGGACTTTCCATCATCCTCCGTCTTTTTGACAACGCCAGAGGAATTCTTGCTGTGGAAGACAATAAACCGGACTGTGTGCAGATTCTGAAGAAGCTGACCAAGGATATGGAACGGATTTCGGTCGTTGCGTTAAAAACCAAATATCCGCAGGGTGCGGAGCGTCAGCTGATTTATGCAACCACCGGACGTGCCATCAATTCTTCCATGCTTCCTGCAGATGCGGGATGTGTGGTCAATAACGTGGATACCATTATTTCCATCTACAATGCCGTAAAACTCGGAAGACCCCTGATGCATCGTATTGTAACCGTTACCGGTGACTGCATTAAGGACCCCGTGAATTTCTGTGTCAGAATCGGTACGAATTATGCCGAGCTGATTGAGGAAGCCGGTGGTTTTGTAAAGGAACCTGAAAAAATCGTATCGGGTGGTCCCATGATGGGCTTCGCGATTTTTGATACCAACGTACCGTGTACGAAAACTTCTTCCGCGCTTCTTTGCTTAAGCCATGATGAAGTATCTCATGCAAATGAGACGGCATGCATCAACTGCGGAAGATGCGTGGAGGTATGTCCCGGAAGAGTTGTTCCGAGTCGTCTGGCGGATTACGCGCAGAATAAAAACAGGGAAGCATTTGAAGCAAATAACGGCATGGAGTGCTGTGAATGCGGATGCTGCTCCTATATCTGCCCGGCCAAGAGACAGCTGACACAGTCCATTAAATCAATGCGCAGAATGATTCTCGCAGACAGAAAGAAAAAGTAGGAGGAGAGTATGAAGGACATGATGGAAGTATCATCAAATCCGCACGTGCGGTCACGCGTTACTACCTCCCAGATTATGTTTGCGGTAGTAATTGCGCTTCTGCCGGCTACCATTTTCGGTATTATTCAGTTCGGATGGTATGCGGCACTTATCGTTTTTGTTACGGTAGGAACTGCCGTACTGACGGAGCATATTTTTTGTAAAATCATGAAAAAACCGACAACCGTGAAAGACGGAAGTGCGGTCGTTACCGGGCTTTTGCTTGCACTGAACCTTCCGCCGCATATTCCCGTATGGATTGCGATTTTCGGTGCGATTTTTGCAATTGTCGTTGTAAAATTATTATTCGGCGGTCTTGGCCAGAACTTCATGAACCCGGCCTTGGGCGCAAGATGTTTTCTGGTAATTTCCTTTGCCAGATATATGACGAACTTTGACTGTGATGCATTTACGGGACCTACCCCGTTAGCGCTTTTAAAGGAAGGGGAACCGGTTAACGTATTTAATATGGTGCTCGGACGGACCGGCGGTACCATCGGTGAGACCAGTGTGATTGCAATTGTGCTTGGTGCATGTTTCTTAATCGCGCTTGGTGTCATTGATCTGCGCATTCCCGGAATGTATATTCTGACATTTGCGATATTTACCGTAATTTTCGGAAGAAATGGTCTGATTCCCTATGTGACGGGAAGCAGCTCTTCCTTCTTTAATCTGACTTATCTTTGTGCTGAGCTTTCCGGTGGCGGTTTAATGCTTGGTGCATTCTTTATGGCTACGGATTATACGACAAGGCCGATTACAAAGAAAGGGCAGTATATTTACGGTATTTTACTTGGAATTTTAACCGGATTATTCCGTATTTTCGGACCCGGTGCAGAAGGGGTTTCCTATGCAATCATTCTCGGAAACCTGGTTGTGCCCCTGATTGAAAAATTCACGATGCCGAAGGCCTTCGGGAAAGGAGGCGAACGCGCATGAGTAAAGATGTAAAAGCAGCAAAGAAAACGGAAAACCCGGTTTCGGGAATCGTAAAAGATACGCTGATTATTTTTGCAATTACGCTTGTTGCAGGTCTTGTTTTGGGATTCGTATATGAACTTACCAAAACGCCGATTGATGTGCAGAAGCTGGAAAAACAGGCGGCGGCATGTGCGGAAGTCTTTAAAGAAGCCGATGATGCCGGTAATCTTGTAAATGTCGAAACGTTAAGTTTTAAAGAAATCGTTGTCGATGAGAATGCAAGGAATGCGGTTTTGGATAACTCCGATGTAAAAGCGGATATTACCGAGGTTTACGAGGCAAGGACAGAGGACGAAAAGCTTTACGGATATGTCATTGCGGTAGAAAGTTATGAAGGATACGGCGGAACCATTCGTTTCTATATGGGTGTAACGACGGATGGAATTTTAAAGGGAATTTCCATACTGGAAATCCATGAAACACCGGGACTTGGTATGAGAGCATCGGAGGTTTTAGTGCCGCAGTTTCGTAATGTAACCGGTCCTGAATTTACCGTGACCAAATCCGGAAAGACAAACGATACGGAAATCGATGCCATTACCTCCGCAACGATTACTTCCAAAGCGGTTACCAGAGGAGTAAATACCGGTATGAAGTATTTTGAAAAAATCAGGGAAGGAGGGATTCAGTAATGAAATCAGCGTTTGAGAGATTATATAACGGAATCATTAAAGAAAACCCTACTTTCGTTTTGATGCTTGGTATGTGTCCGACACTTGCGGTTACGACCTCAGCATTCAACGGTCTGGGAATGGGCCTTTCCACCATGGTGGTACTTGCACTTTCGAACCTTTTAATTTCCGCACTTCGTAAAATCATTCCCGACAAAGTGCGTATTCCCGCATATATCGTTATCGTTGCATCGCTCGTTACCGTTGTGGGACTTTTGATGGAAGCATATTTACCGGGAATGTACGCATCCCTCGGTATATATATTGACCTGATTGTTGTAAACTGTATTATTTTAGGCCGTGCGGAATCCTATGCATCCAAGAATAAAATGATTCCTTCACTCTTTGACGGAATCGGAATGGGTCTCGGATTTACTGTTGCACTGACATTAATCGGTATGGTAAGAGAGTTCTTCGGAAACGCATCCATTTTCGGACTTACCGGACCGAAGGTATACGGAACAACGGTGCCGGTTCTTCTTGTTGAACTTGTAAACAAGGTATTTAATCCAGCATCTTCAAACGGCTTTATCAGAGGTTTGAATGAATTTTTCGCAGGAGAATTCGGAAGCTTTTC
>CACZRH010000205.1 GCA_902783455.1 uncultured Lachnospiraceae bacterium
AGGAACACTGAAAAAAGAGGAATTAAAGAATCAGGTTGAACAAAGCGTTCGCGAGAAGAATCTTTTAACCGGAAGAAATATCGGAAAAATGCAGGGAAAACTGGAATCAAAATCCTTAGCAGGAGAACTTGCAAAAGAGATTCACGACAGCTTTATTCAAATCAAAGCAAATCTTGACCGGCAACGGGAAAATGAAATCAAACAGCGCAACGGCCTGCTTGTTATGATTGACGCAAACGGTGACGGAACGATTTCCATGGAGGAATTAAACCGCATTACGCAGGGAACTACTCTTAACATGATGAAGGATGCGGATGCCGGTATGGTCGAAGCCGGAAGAAGACTTAATTCTACCATCCGGATTACGGAAACGGTGAAACAGGAGGGACAGCCGGATCAGAAAATCGAAAAAGATGTGGAGTTGAATTTTGATAACCTTGCCTATTCAACCGGACTTAGCTTTTCCAGATTTCCGTCTCTTCAAAGGGACTTCCTTCTTTGGACAATGGGAGCAAAGAATAAGAAATTCGAAGATGCGCTTCGAATCTGCAATACCGTGCCGAATATCGTAAATGGCAGGGTGACGAATGAAAAAGCATTAAAAGAAGCGGATCAGTTTCGGTATGAATTCTATAATTTTGTAAAGGATCATCCGGTGAAGCAGGATCCGAAAAATCCGATTCCGGAGAATCAGATTGAGCAAAAAAGAGCGGAATTTACAAAGAATTATAAAGAATGGGCAAATGTTTTTCATAATGCAACGAAACAGATGAAGAATTATAAGATTCCGGATATTAATTACCGGAATCCCGAGGAAGTAAAAAAACATCTTACCACGCTTGAATGTCTTGCAAGACTTGGTACCGAAAGCGGACAGGAATTTAACAAGCTGTTACAGAGTTCCACGCTTGTAAACGGAGATCTCGTTGCAAGGGAAACGCTCGGTGAAAATGAATATCAGGAAATGTCGACATTCTGGTATAAAATGTCCGATGCCATGCGTGCAGTCAGTTTATCCTTCCGGGATCCGATGCTGGAAGAGGGAATGAATGCGGAACTCTTTAAGAAAAGTTTTGTGGCACATGCATTTACCCGTGAAAAGGCTATGGATGATTTACAAAGCTACAGGGGACTGACAATCGGTCAGATTGCGGATAAGACCATTAAAGATGCAAGTATGCATATCCATGGGAAAACGGTAATGGATATTTATATGCAGGCCACAGCACAAGGTTACCCGGGACTTTCTTTCGGTGATGCAATCGAATATCTGCAGGGAAAAAATGACGGTGCATTTGTAAAGAATGCAAGGAAAGCGGTCGAACGGGAAACTGCGGTTAATAAGCGTAATTTAAAAGATGTTTTTTTGAAAGATATCTGCGCATTCAGGAGTGAAGCCATCAAACGTTTTTCTCCGCTTCGCGAGCGGATTATCAACCTTCCGGAGATGGATAATCAGCATATGAATGCTGCCATGAACGAAATTCTTCCGGACGGAAAAGGTGCAACGTTAAGGGAGTATCTTACTACGCATTTTAATTCTCTTATGAACAGTGGCGCTGTTACGCCGATTATTCATGGCAAAAATATGACAGTCACCGATTTGTTCTTAGTAGACGGTGTACCGCTTAAGGAATACATCGGTTGGAAATATGAAGGGCTGGATGATAACGTGAAGCCGGAAAGTGCGAAGAAAGAAGATTATCTCCGCATGGAACTGGTTAAAATGATGTTAACCGGAGATCATGAAATATCTGTTCGCAGCTTTAATGTTCGCGGAAAAGAATTCGTTGAAGAAGAGCCGTATTGTCTGGCTCCGAAAAAGGAATTCGTGAAGCAGTCCGTGGAAAATATCCGTGCATTAAAGTTTGTAATGAAGGATATACATGATGAGCTTACGGTTTTAAAATCCCGTCTTCAGCTGACCCAGGATAATCCGGAGGCAAATTTCTCAAATAATGCAGAACCGGAAGGAAATACGGAGTATTATAAAGATTTTACCAAATGTATCAAGCGTGCTCTTGAAGTGACGGATCCGAGAAAGAGTTATACAAGAGAAGAGATTGAAGGTGCATTTCAGGCGCTGGCAGCTTATTCGGATTTGTATTACAGAAAGCATACCGGATTTTTCGGAGGGGAACCGCATTCCGGTAACGGTAAAATCAGATATCATATCAGTGAAACATTAAAAACGGAAGCCCAGGAATATCTGCGCCGTTACAGAAGATATTTAAACAATGTGGCGGATAATACGCTTTCAAACGGTGCGGTTACATTACGGGATGCTGATTTTGACAGAGCAGAAGACAATCTTTTAAAGATTGCAGACGGACAGAATATTCGTAATGATATCGAGGATCCGGAAACCTGCCGGCAGATGTATTTAAAAAATGAAATGAAGAGGGAGCTTGATGAGTTCCGAAGCCGGTACAGCACGGAAAATGCTTTAAAAGCCGGATTGAATGAAAAAGCAGTTCCTATGTATGATTCCGTAAAGAATTATCTGAATGAATTGTGGGAAAAGAAAATCAATAATAACACGCTTACCTACAAAGATCTTCAGACAGTCCGGTATCCGGATGAAAAAATAATGGACCTTGCAACGAATGAAGTATTCTTAAAAATGTATCTTAAGGATAAGGAAAACTGCTTAAACACCTGGGAAGGAATTGAGCAGGTCGTTGAGGAAAGAGCAGGCAAAACGCAAACATGGCTGAATAATATTCGTACAAATTACGGCGGCCTTTCCGTTTATGTGGCAGGCATAGATCCGAATGCCAACAGGAATAAGGATATATCGGTTGAGCAACTCGGAAATACAATTGTTAATAATTTTTACAATCCTCAGGAAGAAAAGGCAATGTATTTCCGTCTGGCAGAGGCTGCCATCAATTCCATTATGATGTCGGATTCTCTTCTCGGAAAACGTCTTCGTAATGAGGATGCCATAAATCCTTATGTGAACAGGGAAAACCCGGGATTTATCGGGGAACTGTGCAGGTCAACGGCTGGAAAAATGCTGAAGAATGAAATTCTTGGTGAGAATGAATGGGCAGATACCATCTATAAACTGGAAAAAGGTACTCTTACCAAAGAAGTAGAGAACATGATTGAAAAAGACAAAATGCTCGGACATGTGGAACGCGTCCTTCAAAGAAGGGAAGCGAAGAGAAAGCAGGAAGAGCAGGTGCGGATTGCCGAAGAAAGAGAGAACGAAAATATAATCGAGAATCCGGTCAAGGAGGAAGGAAACAACGAAATTAAGATTGAGAATCCGGTCAAGGAGGAAGGAAACAACGAAATTAAGATTGAGAATCCGGTCAAGGAAGAAGGAAACAACGAAATTAATATTGAGAATCCGTTAGGGGAAAACAAGGAATCCAAAATCGAAAAACAGGAAGAGAATAAAGAAAAGGAACCCGTAGAAGAAGCGGAATTAATCAATTTCGAGAAAGAAAACGTCAGTCCCGATGTTGTATTTGAAAAGATGCTTTATAAAGAAGACGAAGCCGATGATTATATGTACAGTATGATCGGGGAGGATGATTTTACATTTCATGAACCGGAAAAGGATGATTTGGATTTTGATAAAATCGTAAATTATGAGGACGAACTAGGGCTTGGAAAGGACAAAAATGCAATCCCCATGAATCAGTTTGAAAAACTGAATCAGGCGGAAATAACCGACCCGTTTGTGAATGAGAATCTGTTTGGCGCTTTCCGGGAGAATGAGTTTTTTGAAGAAGGCGAGCAGGAACTGGACCATTTCGTTGACAACCTGAAAGAGGAAGAAAAGAAAGAAGATAAGAAAGAAGAAAAGTTAGAAGAAAAGTTAGAAGAAAAGGCCGGTGAAATAAAGAATCAGATTGAGCTCGAGGAGGATGCAGACAGTAAACTGGATGAAAGCGAAGAAAATATTGATGATATCAATAATCAGATTAATCAGGAAAACATCATAAATGAAAAAATGAATCTTATAAACGATTCGCAGAATGATATTAAAATTTCCGGACATAAACCCTTTGAGAAGGATATTCCGGAAGTCATAAACGCCAAAGCCTTCATGGAAAAGAATAAGTCAAGTCAGAATTCAGGCATGTCGGAAGATAAATTCTTTAATGTTCGAAAGGCTGCATTTATCTTTGTGTACAGTGCTCAGTTTTATCGGGAAAAAGGCCAGCAGTACACCCTTGAAGACTTGAAAAAACAGGAAAAGAGATGGAATTCGGAAGAACCGTTTAAGAGCGTGCTGAATGTTCTGGTAAAGAAGAATACCGATAAAGAACTGCTTGAAATGGTGGATTCGCATAAATTCCCGAAGGAATTCGAACGTGTTAAAGAACAATTGGATTTGTTGAAACATAATGGCATGAAGATGAACGGACCGGAATTTAAGGCAGGTCCCAAACCGGGAGGACCCCAATAACTGAAATAACAAAAGAAGAACACCCTGCATACCTGCAAAAAGGGTGTTCTTTTGAAATATTAATTTGTTGGACTTAAGATGGACAGCCTGTTGTATAATATTTAAA
>CACZRH010000206.1 GCA_902783455.1 uncultured Lachnospiraceae bacterium
TCCCGTGAAGGAAGTTCTTTTGCTGCGATTCGCGCCCTGCCGGTAGATGCGAAGGATTATTACAAAAGCAAACGTAATTTTTCTCTGATTATCTGCTCCCTCGGAAGTGCGCTTTATGTTGTTCTGGCAGGGACTGTATGTATTATTGCAAAAGTTATTCCGTTTAGCTGTATATGGACCATTCCGGCAGGTGCGGTTTGTGCTGTAATGCTGAATCTGTTTATTGTAAATCTGCTTCTTTTAAAGAACTCCGGAAATCCAAGACTTAACTGGGACAGCGAGACAGAGTTTTCCAGAAAACTCGGCGTACTCAATGTGGTCGTGATTGTGGCAGGTGTGGTTGCGCTGATCATTTGTCTGGGCGTTGTAGTTTTTTCGCCGGAGATTGAAGAGTCAAATATCACGGTTGCGGCACGGATTGTTTTTGCAGTGATTTTTTTCGTTGTTTCAGGTGTATCGCTTTTATTCAATAATTATGCCGTGAAGACAGGGGCAGAGAATCTTATGAAGGTTGAGGTATAAAGTGTTTACTGTAAATTTGATACTTTAACAGATAGAGGATACCAATGAACGAAATAACCATGGAAGAACTTCGGAAATGGCCGAAGGATTCTTATAAAGTCATAGATATCAGAGATGACGGGCTTGTGGCTTACGGAATGATACCGGGAGCTCTTCATATTCCCATGGAATTGATTGAAGCAGGAACAAGCGCCGAACTTGAGGCCATAGGCCGGGATAAACCACTTGTTTTTTACTGTCAGATCGGGCGTAAATCGAGAGAACTGGACGATTTTAAATGTCTTGAAGGACGGGATATCTATAGTCTGGAAGGTGGATATATCGGTTATGTTAAATCCGGAATGCTTGATGAATCCGCAAGAGAAGAAAAACAGCATAAGGCAGAAGAAAGCATACGAAAGAAGTTCCATAAGCAGCTTTTTACACCTTTTGCCAAAGCGTGTAAAACGTATCAGCTTATAAAAGAAGGAGACCATATTGCTGTCTGCATTTCCGGTGGAAAAGATTCCATGCTGATGGCAAAGCTTTTCCAGGAGATACAAAGACACAGGCAGTGTAACTTTGAGCTGACATTTCTCGTAATGGATCCAGGATATAACAGGGAAAACCGTGAACTGATTGAAAGTAATGCAAAGGCACTCGGAATCCCGGTTACAATATTTGAAAGCGACATCTTTGATGCGGTGGATAACATAGAGAAAAGTCCCTGCTATATCTGTGCAAGGATGCGCCGTGGATATCTATACAGTAGGGCGAAAGAACTTGGCTGTAATAAGATTGCGCTTGGACATCACTATGATGATGTGATTGAGACAATCCTTATGGGAATGCTGCACGGGGCACAGATACAGACTATGATGCCCAAACTTCACAGTACGAATTTTGAAGGGATGGAACTTATAAGACCGCTGTATTTGGTCCGTGAGCAGGATATTTGCGCATGGAGAGATTACAATGACTTGCATTTTCTCCAATGCGCGTGTCACTTCACAGATACCTGCTCTACATGTCATGAGGATGGGACAACTTCTTCAAAACGTTTGGAAACAAAGAAGCTGATCGCGGAGCTTAAAAAGAGCAACCCGTTTATAGAGTCCAATATTTTTAAGAGTGTTGAGAACGTAAATCTGGATACGGTTATAGCCTATAAGAAGAACGGAGAGAGGCATTATTTTCTGGATGAGTATTGATAAAATATTCAGATGGTGAAATTTATACTATGAAAAAGATAAAGATTGCACAGTTTGTCGACTCTTTTTATCCGGTGATTGACGGCGTCGCAAGAGTTGTTGACAACTATGCCGCTAATTTAAATTCATATGATGATGTTGACTGTTGTGTTTTTTGTCCGGAAGTAAAGAAAAATTACAAAGACGATGTGCCGTATGATGTTATTCGAACCAAAAGCCTTCCGCTTTTATCTGATTACAGAATGCCGGTGCCCAAACTGTCGAAAACTCCGGAACTGGTCTTCAGAGAGAAAAAACCTGATCTTGTTCATGCGCATTCTCCGTTCACGCTTGGTCATTATGGTCTGTCACTTGCCAGACAGCATGGAGTTCCTTTTGTTACCACGTTTCACAGCAAATACTATGATGATTTTCTTTTGCGTACACACAGCAAATTTATTTCGGAAAAACTTTTAAATTACATCGTCCGGTTTTACAGTCAGGCCGATTCCGTATGGACAGTTGGTGCAAGTACGGCCGAGACTCTTTGGAGCTACGGGTACAAAGGTAAAATCGTAGTTATGGATAGCGCGACCGGTATGACCTATCCGGATCATCCGGAGGAATGCAGAAAACTTTTGGCGGAGAATTATGCGATACCGAAAAAAGGAAAAAATCTTTTGTTTGTCGGTCGTATTACAAATCAGAAAAACCTTTATTTTATACTGGATACCCTGTGTTGCATCCGGGATAAAGAAATCAAACTCATTATTGTCGGTGATGGTGCGGAATTGAAAGCGTTAAAGCAGTATGCTGCAAAAAACGGTATCTCGGACAGGGTTTTCTTTGTGGGGCAGATTCGCGATCAGCATATTCTTAAGAGTTTTTATTTGGAGAGTGATCTGGTTTTCTTTCCTTCCAAATATGATACGTGCACCCTGGTGGCAAGGGAAGCAGCTGCGCTAAAGGTTCCGACAATCATGATTCGCGGGTGCAATTCTGCGGATCAGATTATTGAAAACCGGAACGGATTTTTGTGTGATGAAGATCCTGCATCGGCAGCAGCCGCAATTGAAAAACTTTTTTCATCTCCCGAAACCTTAAAACGTATCGGACAGACTGCATCAGAAACAATCGGTACTTCATGGAAAGACCGTATGCCGGAAGTTTTGGAAAAATACAGGGAGATTATCGAAGAGTATTCAGCAAGAAAATAATTATATGTAAAAGACAGGAGAATTCTTTAATGACTAAAAATGTTTGGCAAAACACACTTGAAGCACTTAGGAAGGAGCCTACCTACTCCGGTATGTTCCATATGATGGAACAGTTTTCGGACGATACCGCTGCCGAGGTCAGTGACAGGAACGGCAACATTGTGATCAGGACGTACAGGGAATATATCGATATGTCCCGTGCAGCCTGCGGTGTTATGGAAAAGAAGAGACCGGCCGGAGAAGTTGTCGGCCTTATATACGACACCTGTATGGACTGGCCCGTGCTTCTCTGGGGGATTCTTATGTCCGGTCAGATGCCGCTTCTTTTAAATCCCGCCTCTCGGCCCGAGCAGCTGAACAGTATAATGGCTGAAGCAAGGGCAACGAGTTATGTTGCTGTAAGGCCTGTGGATGGCAGCTCGCTCGAATTTATTGATGCGGCTGAGGTGCTTGCAGGTGGTGAGCCTGGAGAGGAGAGATGGGGAGAGTATATAGCACTTTGTACATCCGGTACGACAGGCAGCAGCCGAATCTTTCTCTATAACGCCCAGACCATAGCCAACCATATTTTAAGCTTCGATGAGGCAAAGCAGATCAACCCCGATATGCCGTTTGTTGAAGGAAAGCCCTGCAAGCTGCTTGCGTTCCTTCCGTTCCATCATGTATTCGGTTTCTCCGTCGTATATCTGCTCTATGCCTGTACGGGAAAGGTTCTCGTTTTCTGCCGCGACAAGTCACCCGAGACCATACTCGAGACATGCAGAAAGCATGGGGTGACACACCTTTACTGCGTGCCCCTTTTCTTCAATGCACTTGCAAGCGGCATCAGTAAAAAGTTAAACGGCAAAAAACCGGGCGCGATTATCAAATATGCCATTAAGAAGAAGACTCTCGGAACGAAGATACGTTCCATGATAACCGGAGGCGGACATGTTTCTGCCGAAACACTTGAGATTCTCAATGATATCGGCTATCCGCTCTGCAACGGCTTCGGTATGACCGAGACCGGCATCATCGCAGTCGAGAAGTCGCTTAATCCCGAGCAGCGTAAGAAAGGGAGCATAGGAGAGCCTTTCTCCCTGACGGAGTACAGGATCGGTGACGGCACGACCAACGAGGGCGAACTTTTCATCCGCGGCGGTGCACTTTATTCTGCCAGTATGATAGACGGGAAGATTGTTCCAAGAGACGAATCCGCCTGGTTCGCGACAGGAGATCTCATCAAAAAAACACCGGATGGGTTGTTTATTTTTGGCCGCGTGAAGGATGTCATCATAAATGCCAATGGCGAGAATATTTATCCGGATGAAATAGAGGATCTGTTTACCGGGATAACGGGAGTAACGAAATCGTGTATCCTTGGTGTTAAAGACGGAAGCTGTGAAGATGTTGCGATTGTCTCTCATCCTGCCGATAATTTCGACCGAAGTGCATACATTGATCAGATCAAGAAGATAAATGAATCGCTGCCCATAGGGGAAAGAGTCATGAGAGCCTTCATTAGCAACACGGAGCTTCCTGTTTCCGGAAGTATGAAGGTTATGCGCCAGAAACTGAAGAACAGTCTGACGGACTTTGAAGAACTTCCGCTTTCTTCCAAATCCCGGGGTACGATAAAAATCGAAAAGACTGAAAAGACTGAAAAAACCGAAAAAAGGGTAGCGGATGTTAAAATACCGGATGCAAATTCCGGTATGGATGAAAAGGAGATTGATGAAATAAAGGCCGTTGTACGGGACATTGTGGCCGCATCTTTAGAATATACAGAGGAGGAAAAGAACAATTTGTCCTATACCGCCACTTTCATTGAAGATCTCGGAATGAACAGTTTAAACCTCTTCTGTTGCGTAGCGGATATTGAGAAAAAGTACGGAATCACGATTCTTGATACGGACATTGCAAAAATCACCAATATCGAGAAAGCGGCGAGTTACATCTACGCCATGCTTCACGGTCTTGATAATAATGAGTAACACAAATATGGATGAAATCAGCATAGTGGAAGTTAAAACAAAAGCACAGTTTCGCAAGTTTGTGGATCTTCCGAACAGGATGTACCGGGATATACCGGAGTTTGTTCCTGCTTTTTACGGTGATGATTTAGACGACTGGGATCAAAGAAAAAATCCTGCCTTTACGTATTGTGAGGCACGGGCTTTTCTGGCATACAGAAACGGACAGATTGTCGGACGCATCGGTGCAATTTTAAGCCATAGGGCGAACGAGACATGGCACACGAAAAGGATGCGTTTTACCCAGGTCGATTTTATTGACGATGCTGAAGTTTCCGCAAAGTTGTTTGAAACAGTGGAAAAATGGGCTTTGGAGAAGGGCTGTGAACAGGTGCACGGTCCCCTGGGATTCTGTGATTTAGACAGGGAAGGAATGCTGGTGGAGGGCTTCGACAAGCGCAGCATGTTCATAACATATTACAATCCTCCGTATTACAACGAACATATGAAAAGACTGGGATATGAAAAAGACGTTGACTGGGTTGAATATAAAATAATGGTCCCGAAAGAAGGGGATAAAATATACAACAGTCTTTCAAAAGTAGCTGAAATAAGCTTGGAACGAAACAATCTGCATAAGGCAAAACTGCAAAAAAGATCTCATTACCGGCCATATGTCAGGAAGGTTTTTGAACTGGTAAATATTGCTTATGCGGATCTTTACGGGGTAGTCGAACTGCAGGATGAACAGATCGAAAAGTATTCGAAAAAATTCATCCCTCTTGTCAATCCCGATTATGTATGTTTAGTTATGAATGAGAAGGAAGAACTTGCAGGATTCGGTGTTTCCTGCCCTTCCATGGCTTCGGCAATGCAGAAAAGCCACGGAAGG
Source organism: uncultured Lachnospiraceae bacterium (assembly GCA_902783455.1). Taxonomy (GTDB): domain Bacteria; phylum Bacillota; class Clostridia; order Lachnospirales; family Lachnospiraceae; genus UBA3766. The sequence continues at coordinate 5,753 of CACZRH010000206.1, forward strand.
CTGTTTCCGTTTGGCTGGGCCGGGGTGCTGAAGTCATTGCGGCATAATAACGCTTTAGACCTGCTGCTTATTGCGGTTCATCCGGATTATCGGAATAAAGGCGTAAATGTTATTATCATGGATCATATTATGAAAAGCTGCATAAAAAACGGAATTGAATATGCGGAATCCGGACCGCAGCTTGAGCTGAATCACAAAATTCTCAATCAGTGGAATTCCTTTGATACGGAACAACAAAAACGCCGCCGGTGTTATATCAAAACACTTTTATAGAAATCCATAAACATACTGAATAATCCTTTGGAGCAGTGAAAAGGAAAAATGTCATGGAAATTAAAGATCAAAGAATCGACTCGGGAAAAGCATTTGATTGGGGAAAAACATCAAAAGAATACGCGAAATACAGGGACATTTATCCGGAGAAATTTTATCAAAAAATTGTGGAAAGAGGTCTTTGTATCAAGGGGCAGAAGGTTCTTGACATTGGAACTGGAACCGGAGTAATACCGCGTAATATGTACCGGTATGGGGCCGAATGGACCGGTACGGACATATCGGCGGAACAAATCGAACAGGCCGCAATCCTGGCAGATGCCGGAGGGATGAATATTTCATTTCTGGCAGTTCCGACAGAACAGTTAAACTTTCCGGAGAAGAGCTTTGATGTGATTACCGCGTGTCAGTGTTTTTGGTACTTTGATCATCAGAAGGTAATGCCGATGCTTTCGGGATTTCTGAAAGAAGGAGGTAAGCTTTTAATCCTTTATATGGCGTGGCTTCCCAAAGAAGATTCTCTGGCCGGGAAAAGCGAGGATATTATTTTAAAATATAATCCGTTATGGTCCGGAGCAGGGGAATACAGGCACCCGATCTGGATTCCGGATTGTGCATATGAATATTTTGAATTGGAAGAGCATGAAGAATATGATCTTTCGGTTCCTTTCAGCCGGGAATCCTGGCATGGAAGGATGCGTGCAAGCCGTGGAGTCGGGGCATCCCTGAATGCGGAGGAATTAGCGGCGTGGGATGCGCAGCACAAAAAAATGCTTGAGGAAAATGCACCGGAGACGTTTGAAGTTTTGCATTATGCTGCGCTTGCTGTTTTGCGGAAACGATAAAGAAATATCGGCTTTTGTTGGAAAATATAAAAAAATCTGTTATAATTTCCGTGGTTTTTTAGTTTTGTATTAAGGGGAATTTCATACAATGAGTAATGTCAATGAGGGACGCGGATCATATCTTGCGGCGCTTTTGTTTTATCCGCTTGCAATTTTGTTCTGGGAACTTCTTTTAAAAGGGCTGGACCGGGTGAATCCGTTCTTAGATATTTCACTGGTTCCGACTGTTCTTTTCTCGTTAGCCACGGGTTTTTTACTGGCATTTATATTCTTAATCATAAAACCGGTAGTGCTCTCCAGAATTCTTTCTGGAATTACGCTTTTTGCACTATGGGTTATTTTCTGTATTGAATTTGACTGCAATGTTTTCTATAAGCTGTATTACGGTATTGCGTACACGGTCTCGATGACGGGACAGGTAATGGGAGATTTTTCCGATGTCGTATACTCGACAGCGATTAAGTACATCGGCTATGAACTTTTGTTTTCATTGCCGTTTGTGCTTTTCTTTGTATTCATGAAAAAAATCATTCCGTCAAAAGAGGTATCCCGAAAGAAAACTCCTTTTGTACTGATTCCGGTTGTGACTTTATTTGCCGGGGCGGTTCTTTTTTCCAGATTCGGTCCGAATGCTGATGTATATACGTATGCTTTTTCGGTTCCGAATTCCGTTCCGAAAATCGGTCTTTTAAATACGTTTCGCTTAGAAATAACTTATCTGGCATTCGGTCAGCCACAGGAAAAATTAGAGAGCGGCGAATACGAACTCTGGACTCCGGATGGAGAGATAACGGAGACGGAATCCTCTCTGGTTGCAATATCGGAAGAAAATGTTTCGGAGAATCCCGATGCTTCGATAAAAGACGAAACAGCAAAAACGAAAGAACAAAAGGTTAAAACGGCTGAGGATTTTATTGAGGAAAAACCGAAAATATATGAATACAATGCAACCGTGAATTTTGCTTCGTTAATCGAGAACGAAACGAATCCGAAATTAAAGAGCATGCATGAATATTTCGGATCGCTGGAGCCTACGAAGCAGAATGAGTATACCGGGATTTTTAAAGGGAAAAACCTGGTTTTTTTAACGGCGGAAGCATTTTCCCCTTATGCGGTGGATGAGGAATTTACACCGACATTATATAAGCTTGCAAATAACGGATTCGTATTTAAAAATTATTATCAACCGTCTTGGTCTCTTTCCACAACAGGCGGTGAATTTGCGAATTTAAGCGGAATCATTCCACAGTGGATGGAAGGCGGTAACTCTTTTTTGGCTTCTGCCAGGGATTATATGCCGTATGCGCCGGGAAATCTGTTTGGTTCTGTGGGATACAGATGCAGAGCATATCACAACAGTGCATATGATTATTACGAACGAAATAAAACCCATCCGAATCTCGGGTATGAGTATAAGGGGATCGGAAACGGCCTGGTGATGGAACTCGGAGGGTGGCCGTATTCGGATCTTTTAATGCTGGAAGCAACTACGGATGAAATCATAGCTGAGCATTTAGAGACGGGAGTTCCGTTTCACACGTACTATATGACGGTCAGCGGGCACTGCAATTATGCATGGGGCGCGAATGCCATGTCGTCCAAACATAAAGAAGAGGCGAAAGAAGCTTTTCCGGATGAACCGGCCACTGTTCAGGCATATAAGGCGGCAAATAAGGAATTGGATTTGGCACTCGAATATCTGATTGATAAGCTTGATGAGGCGGGAATTCTGGATGATACCGTAATTGTAATGGGCGCGGATCATTATCCGTATGCTATGGCTGAGGCAAATAAGGATTATTATAAAATCATGTCCGGAATCGATGATAATGCGAATTCGATTTCACGGTATCAGAATACGCTGATTCTATATTGTTCCGCGATGGAGGAACCGGTGATTGTTGATACGCCGTGTTCTTCGATTGACATTATGCCGACGATTGCAAATTTATTCGGGATGGAATATGATTCCAGACTCTATTCGGGGCGTGATATTTTTGCAACCAATTATAAGGTTGAGGAAGCATCCTATACCATGCCGTTAGTTATTGTACCGGTTGCCGGCGGATACAGCTTTGTTACCGCAGCGGGACAGTATGATGTCAGAACACGTGAGTTTACTCCGAACGAGGGTGTTACGGTATCGGAAGATTATGTGAAGGACGTTCAGAAAATCATCAGTGAGAAATGGAAATATGCGAGACTGATTATCGCAAATAATTATTATAAGGCTGTGATTCCCAAGCCGGAGAAGGAAGAAGAACAATAACAGTACTGATTCAGGGAAAATGAAAGAATACCGGAATTATTATGAGGAGGATTCAAATGGAGGAGAACAAACCAAACAATTTATCAGAAGAAACTACAAATGTAGTTGAACCGGATGCTGCTGATAATACCGCAAATGCGGCGGAACCTGTAATGGCTGATAATACCGCAAATGTGGCAGAACCTGTAATGGCTGATAATACCGCAAATATGGCAGAACAGGCAACCGCTGAAAGCGCTGCTAATACGGCAGAACAGGCAACGGTGAAACCGTCAAAAAAAGAGCTGAAACGTCAGAAGAAACTGGAAAAAAAGCTGGCGAGAAAAGAAAGAAGAGTTCGCTGGAAGGCGGAGAGAAAACGCAGAAGACGGGAATTAAAGGAGAATTATAAATATGCTCCTTTCTTAATCCGGATTATCCGCCTTTATCTGATTAAACCCTTCGTATTTGCCACTATCGGATTCTGGGCTTTGGTTATTCTCGGGGCAATGGGATTCGGAATTTATTATCTCGTTACGACCGAAATAATAAACTACAAATATGATAATCGAAATGAGCCGGTTGATGCGGAATTAATCTACGAGCAGTCACCGATTGACGAAGAGGGAGCAAAGAAAGTGGATGCAATGGCTCCTTCAAATGCCGATGACACATGGACATTCTGCGTCTATTTTGTCGGCGCGGATTTGGAAGATGACGATGAAAATGATCTTTCCGAAACGACAAGAATGCAGGTTTATAAAGAGAGAAAGGAACGTGAGGAGCAGTACGATGAAGCAAATTTTGCAAGGCTGGAACGCTATGAAAAAGATTTGGCGGACAGTTCTTTAAGTCTTCCGGATTTTTTATACTATCCGGAAAAACCGATTGCATACTCCGAGACCGAGATGACTGAAGTCAAAGTAACCACCCGTCCGGGCGCTGCGAGTACGGATATTAACGAAATCCTGATGAATGAACTTTCGGACAATATCTCCGTTGTCATTCAGACAGGAGGTGCAACCAGATGGGGAAATTCCATGGTAAATCCGAACCGGACACAGAGATTTTTATATCAGGGAGAGGATTTTGAAGAGGTTTGTAACCTGCCGCTTGCCCGTTCGAATGACCCGGATACACTTGCGGATTATATTAAATTCTGTATGGAGGAATATCCTGCAGATCATATGGTTTTAATCCTTTGGGATCATGGCTCCGGACCGTTCGGTTACGGTGTGGATTCAATTTTTGGCGGCGGAACGATGCAACTTGCGGAAATCAGACAGGCACTTCAGGCTTCCTGCGAGGAAGATGCTGAGAATCCTGCTTTTGACATTATCGGATTTGATGCATGTTTAATGTCCACTATTGAAGTGACGCATGCACTTGACGGATTTGCAAAATATTATGTTTTATCCGAAGAGACCGAACCGGGTGACGGATGGGATTTTTCCTTCCTTCAGACATTGTCCGACAATCCAACAATGTCACCCGCCGCAGTCGGTCGTGAAATTACGGATAAATATATGGATTGCTATATGACGCAAAATGTCAATTTGAAAAATATATATCAAAAAGATGTCACAATGGCTTTGCTGGATGCGAAGAAATGTGAGGAGCTTTATGAAGCCTATTCGGAACTGGCAAAGAAACAATTGATTGATTCAGCGGATGATATGGGGGTTCTTGCCGGAATCGGTCGTGCCTGCATGAGTTCCACGCATTTCGCAGGGGATTATTATAATGCATATAATCAGGTCGATCTGGCGAATTACGTGGACAATCTTGTGGAAATATATCCGGAGGAAAGCAGCAGGATTTCCAATCTGATTGATGAAGCAGTTATTTATCACAGGGAAAACGGAAGTTTATCGGAGGCGGAAGGAATTGCAGCATATATTCCGGGTTATATGGACAGTTATGACAGTCTTAGGTTTTTCTTAAGATATGAATATGTAGTCTGTGAAGATGAAAATGTCAGAAATCTGTATTTTTATAAAATTGCCGGCTGTCTGACGGACGACATGAAGGCAGAACTTAAGAAATATACGGATAAGCAGCCGAAAACTCTGGATACATCCATTTTCCATGCATTTGAAAAAACGGATCCGGTAATAGATGATAACGGATTTTCGGTGGCAGTAAGCGATGATTTACAGAGCATGATTCAGGGCTATGATTTTTCCCTGTTTTTATATAATGAGGATGCCGATACGTTGATTAATTACGGAAGCGATGAACTGGCATATCTGGACGGGGAAGGAAATATTCGTGCGGATTTCGACGGAAGCTGGATCTTCTTAGACGGGGTTCCGCTTGCGAGCGTTGTGATTTCAACTACATCGTCGAAGGTGGATTATATTTCCAGGGTGAATTATAATTCTCAGCCCGCATACCTTTTATTCTCCTACGACCGCGACAGCGAGAAGTTTACGATTAAGGGAGTTCGTCTGATTCCGGAAGAAGAAACCAATGAAAACTATTTAATCAGTTCCAATAACGACATGGAATTAAAACCGGGGGATAAGATTACACCGGTTTATTCGAAGTATGATTATGTCTATAACTGGGAAACGGAAGAGGAAGGTAAGACCGTAAAATTCAGTTCCTTTACAAAGATTACCGAGGATAAGCTGGATTCCGGAACATATCTTGGTATGATTACGATTTATGACCAGCGTGGAGACAGTTATTATTCGGCAATTATCGATCATGAATTATCCGGTAAGAAGGTTAAGGAGCGAAGCATTGATGAGGACTTCTACGGAAGAGGCTATTAAGCCTTGATTTTACGCGCCTTTTGTGATAATCTTTTATGGATAAAAGCAATGACGGAGAAAAGTACCGTTTTTCCTTTATGACCAGAGAAGGCAGGCTTGGCTGGAAACTGCCGGATAAAGAAAACGCGAAGACCACTCCCGAGCCGAAAGCGAAAACAATGCGTTAGATGCATTACAAGCTTCTCCGGATAGTTCCGTAAAAGACTTTAATGAAGTGAAATCGTAAGGTGGAACCGTGTATGTAAGATGCACCCTTACTCTTTGTAGAGTAAGGGTGTTTTTTATGTACAGGTCCGCGTAAGGATATAAGAAACAATAAATAATACTACACCTGTAGTTGGATTACAGAAAAGGAGAGAGAATCATGGTAAATTTCAAGGAAGACGAAAGCTTAAACACATTGAATCACTCCTGTGCACATATGATGGCACAGGCGGTAAAACATCTTTATCCGAATGCAAAGTTCTGGGTAGGTCCCGTTGTAGAAGAGGGATTCTATTATGACATGGATCTTGGGGATAAGATGCTGACCGATGAAGATGTGGAAGCAATTGAAAAGGAAATGAAAAAGGTTGCAAAGACCGGCGTAAAAATCTATCGTCGTGAAATCTCCAAGGCGGAAGCTCTTGAGATGTTCAAGGATGACCCCTATAAAATGGATTTGATTTCCGGAATGGAAGACGGTACGATTACCTGCTATGATCAGGGCGACTTTACTGACCTTTGCCGCGGACCTCACGTGGATAATGTAAAGCTTTGCCGCAATTTTAAACTTGTAAAGCATTCCGGCGCATACTTTAAGGGAGATGCAACAAAGCAGATGTTAAACCGCGTATACGGTGTCTGCTTCCCGACTCCGGAAGAATTGGAAGACCATTTAAAACTGTTGGAAGAAGCAAAGGAAAGAGACCATCGTAAAATCGGTAAGGATATGCAGTTATTCATGTCCGATGATCTGGTTGGTCGCGGACTTCCGATGTTTTTACCGAACGGATATATCATCTGGCAGGAACTGGAAAATTATATTCGTACCAAAGAGCAGAAGCTTGGGTATCAGCATGTTTTAACACCCTGTGTCGGAACGGTTGATTTATACAAGACTTCCGGTCACTGGGATCATTACAAAGAGAATATGTTCCCGGCGATGGAAGTGGAGGGCGAGAATTTTGTCCTTCGTCCCATGAACTGCCCGCATCATATGAGAATATATGCAAACCGTCCGCACTCCTATAAAGAGCTGCCGATTCGTCTTGCGGAAATCGCACATGATTTCCGGTTTGAGTCATCCGGAACCTTAAAGGGCATTGAGAGAGGACGTCATTTCTGTCAGAACGATTCCCATATTTTCGTAACGCCTGATCAGATTAAAGACGAAGTGAAGAATGTCTGTGATTTGATTTTTACGACTTATGAGGATTTCGGAATTACCGATTACCGTTGTGTTTTATCACTTCGTGACCCGGCCGATACCAAGAAATACCATCCCGATGACGAGATGTGGAATACGGCAGAGGAAGCGCTTCGCCAGACCTTAAATGAAATCGGAATTGAGTATACCGAAGAAATCGGTGAGGCAGCATTCTACGGACCGAAGCTTGACGTAAACGTAAAGCCTGCAGTAGGTGCGGAGATTACGCTTTCCACCTGCCAGCTCGACTTTTGCTTACCGGCGAAATTTGAGCTGACCTATATTGATGATGACGGATCCAAAAAGACACCTGTCGTTCTGCATCGTGCGATTTTAGGTTCCATTGACCGTTTTATGGCATATATTTTGGAAGAGACAAAGGGCAATCTGCCGACCTGGCTTGCACCTGTTCAGGTAAAAGTTCTGCCGATTAAGAATGATGACGAAGAACTGAATGCTTATGCCGCAAAGGTTTATGATGCGCTCTTTGATGCCGATGTTCGTGTGGACATCGATGACAGATCCGAGAAATTCGGCTATAAGATGAGAGAGGCACAGATTCAGAAAGTTCCTTACATCGTTGTGGTTGGAAAGAACGAGGCCGAAGCCGGCGAGATTTCCTATCGTCTGCATGGTGAGAAGGAAACCACTACCGTGAGATTTGATGAGTTTGTAAAGCTTGTTGTTGAGGAGATTAAGACAAAGGGCAGAAAGTAATAACGGAGATTATTATGGCCAGACAATACTGGAAACCATCCAATATGTTATATCCGCTCCCGGCCGTGTTGGTAAGCTGTGTGGACGAAGAGGGGAATGCAAACGTGATGACGGCTGCATGGGCCGGGACGGTATGTTCCGATCCGGTTATGGTCAGCGTATCCATCCGGAAAGAGCGGTTTTCCCATGATATCATTCAAAGAACGGGGGAATTTGTCATCAATCTGACAACGGAGAAAATGGCATTTGTCACGGATTATATGGGAGTGAAATCCGGCCGGGATATTGATAAGTTTGCATTCGATGAAAAGAAATTCGACGGCAAATTAAAGCTGACCAAATCGCCGTCACGCTTTGTGAAGGCACCTGGAATTGCGGAAAGCCCCGTAAGCTTAGAGTGTAAGGTTTCACAGATTCTGGAGCTTGGAAGCCACGATATGTTTATAGCGGAAGTTTTAAGCACGGATATCGATGAACAGTATCTGGATGAGAAGGGCAGGTTTGATCTGGCAAAGGCAAAGCTTCTTGCCTATAATCACGGGGAGTATTACGGACTCGGGGAGTATCTCGGAAAGTTCGGATTTTCCGTAAGAAAAAAACAAAAGTAATAAAAGCAAAAAACTATAATAAAAAAATAAAAATTATCAAAGGGGGATGGAAATGGTAGTAAAAACAGAAGTCAAAGAAGTTTCGATTTATCGAAGAAGTGCGACGGTAATTCGTGCCGGAATTGCAAAACTGGAAGCGGGCAGAAATCTGGTATATATTGCGGGAATGACAAATACTGCGGATTCCGGTTCATTCCGGTTGAAATTTCCGCCAGCCGTAAAAGCTTTGAATATGCAGATTGTCAATGTGGATGACGTGGATCTCGGCGAAGATAAAGAATCGGTTCGGATTCAGGAAAAAATAGCCGATTTAGCATATCAAATTAATATGTGCAATTTTCTGACGGAGCTTAGAAAGACGAACGGTGATTTTTCCGGCAGGACGGATATTTCCATAGAGGCGCAGGAAAGCTATATGCAGCGTCTTCCGGAGGAACTCGATAAAATTCATAAAGAGCTTCGCGAGCTTACAAAGGCGCAGGATCTTTTAAGCAAAGAACTGGAAGAAGTGAAAAAAGAAGAGGAAAAGCCTCTGATTATGGCGGAACTGATTACGGAGGGCGCAGAAGAAGTGCCGTTTATTCTGCAGTATCAGGAAAATGCCGCGAACTGGTCACCGAAATATGAAGTGCGTTTTGCAGGTACCGACCAGCCTCTTTCTGTCAGCATGAAAGCCAGAATTAACCAGTCCTCCAAGGAAGACTGGAAACAGGTTAAGGTTACGTTGTTTTCCGGAAATCCGGTTGCAACCGATGCGATTCCGGAATTGAAATCCCTGCAGTTATCCTTCTATGAACCGCCAACGCCCTCACCGATGATGGGATTTATGGGAATGGGAATGGCGGCGGCATCCATGGCATCTTCCTCAGCAATGGCCATGCAGTCTGCGGCGGGTGCATCCATGGCACCTGCGATGAATATGGAAGCAATGAAGCAGATGGCGGCGATTCAGACCGAAGAGGCAGCCGTATCCGAGGAAGAAAGCATGACGGCATTTGAACTTCCGTCATTAAAGGATATTTTAAGCGATACTTCCGGAAATCTTGCGGATTTAAAGAATTTCAGCGTAGCAGCAAAATATCATGTGCTTTGCATTCCGAAGCTTTCCGATAAATGCTTTATGACCGCAGAAATCGTATCGACGGACTGGCCGCTGCCGCCTGCAAAAGCTTCCGTTTATTTAAAAGATACGCTGGCCGGGGATTTTTATGTGGATTCCAATTCCGAAACGGATACCTTTAATCTGTCACTCGGAAATGATGAACGTATCGCCGTTGTTCGCACGGAGCTTCCGAGAAAGACGCAGGAGGCGCTGATTAAGAATCAGAAAAAGACACAGTATGCATATAAAATCAGTCTTGTAAATAATTCCTCAGAGACCGTGAATGTAAAGATTGTTGATCAGATTCCGGTCTCCACGGAAAAGACAATCGTCGTAGAGACTTCGGAACTTTCCAAAGGTGTATTAAATGAAGAATCCGGTGAGATTTCCTGGGAACTTCCCGCTGAATCCAAAAAGGAGATTCTTCTCAATGTATCCTACAGTGTTGCATGGCCGAAGGATAAACGTTTAAATGAGTCGCGTATAAAAACGACATCAAGACGAAGTGATGTCTGCAAAAGCTGCGGACAGACCGGTGTAACCGGTAAGTTTTGTCCGACCTGCGGCGGTGTGATGTAAAATGTTCAGGAGCTCTTTAAAACATTTCTTACAGGAGATTGCAATATGAGCGGTAATTTTTATGGAAGAGAAAAAGCGGATATTAAACCGGTTAGAACGGATTATCCGGGAATTCAGAACCCGGTTGATTTATATGATGCGCTTTTAAAACTCTGGTGTCCCGATACCTGTGCGCCGCGCATGCGTGAGAAATGGACAAGTGATAATCCGACACTCGGACAGTGTTCCATCACGGCATTTCTTGCGCAGGATATTTTCGGCGGAGAGGTTTACGGTGTGAAAAGGCCGGATGGAAATTACCACTGCTATAATGTTGTCGGGGCTTGCATTTTTGATTTAACCAGCGAGCAGTTTGGAACAGAAAAGCTTGATTATGACTGTAGTTTCATTCAGACAAGAGAGGTTCATTTTGCAAAGCAGGAAAAGAAGGAGAGATATGAATATCTGAAGCAGGCATTGAAACAGCTTTGTAATTAAGGGTTAAGACATCGATTAAGAATTAATTAAGAATTGCACAAGAACCAGGTTAAGACTTCCGTGTAAAGTTGCGATAAAGTAATATCAGCAACAGAGCACGGAAGTTTTTTAACTCCGATACAAATTACAAAACAGTTCAATAACAGGTAAAGATATAATCAAGAAAGAGGTGCCACATGAAAAACAAAAAAAGAACCGGATTCATTATCGCAGGAACAACCGCAGTTACCGCACTTGTTGCAGCAGGAGTTGTGATTTACGCGAACGCAGCGATTAAGGTAGAATCCTTTAAGGTTTCCAAGGATGATGTCAGCCAGGTGCTGGAATTAAACGGAACCGTTCAGTCGGACAAAACACAGAGCATGTTCGCAGGTGTGGATGCCAAAGTTGATAAGGTATACGTGAAAGTCGGTGATACCGTAAAGAAAGGTGATTTGCTGGTATCCTTTGACGAAGAAAGAATCGAGTATTTAAAGACACTTGCCGAATACGAAGCGGAAGCGGCTGCAGGAAGCTATCAAAACAGCATCGAGATGGGAAACAGAACACAGAGTTTATATAATGAAGCAAACAGCACCATCGTAATTCTGGATCAGAAAATTGCCGATACGCAGAATTTAATCTTAGCACTCCAGAAACAGATTTCCGATCGCAAAGCATCCTTCGCCGGCGAAGGCGCGGCACTTCAAAAATCCATCATTGATACCACGGGTAAAATTGCAGACAGCACAGAAAGTGCAACCGGAAACGCAAACACCGATGATTATCAGAAGGAACTTTCCAATCTGCAGAAGCTCGCTCAGGGTAATGCTTACAACCAGCAGTATGATTCCGAAATCCTGAACATGCAGAACGAATTAAACCGCTTAACCGCAGATCTTGCGAATTACAAAGAGTACAAAGCACAGCTTACAAGCCAGAAGGCATCTGCCGAAACAGCTCGCCTTACTGCGGGACAGAAAGAGCAGTTAGAGGCCATCAAGGCACAGAGTGAATTGACAACAGAAGAAACCTTAAAGAATTTAGAACTTGCCAAAGACGGAATCCGTGCAGAATTTGACGGAATCGTAACCGAGCTGAACGTGGAAGAAGGTGCGGAAATCGCACGCGGTATGAACCTTGTAACCATCGCATCCTCCAATGATATCATTGTAAAATGCTCCGTAAACAAATATGATATTTTAAGCATCGAGGAAGGTCAGACTACAAGCAGCAGAATCGGCAATACCGATTATACCGGAACCGTTACCAGGATCGAAAAGATCACCGGTGCAGATGCAGGTGCAACCCCGGGTGTCGGGGTGGAAGTGAAGCTTGATAATCCGGATGATGCCATCATTTTAGGACTTGACACCAAGACCAAGGTAAACGTAGCGGCAGTTGAAGATACTCTCTGTATTCCTAAAAGCGCAGCACTTGAAGAAGACGGCAAGACCTATGTATTCGTAGAAAAAGATAAAAAGGCAGTTAAGAAAACCATAGAGACAGGTGTTAAAAATGATGATATGATCGAAGTAAAATCAGGTCTTAACGAAGGTGAAGTAGTGGTTTGGAATGAAGAAGCCGAAATCAAGAACGGCATGGACATCAGAGTAAGCCAGTAAGAAGTTGAAACAAATGGTACCCGGCGCCTTAAACGGATAACGATTCGGTAAAGGGTACCATTTAGAATGTATAAGTGAGGAAGGACAATATGGACTCCAAAAGCATTATCTTAACAGCAAAAGATTTATCCAAAACATTTTCGAATGAATCGGTGCAGCAGCACGTTTTGAAAAACTTAAATCTCTCCATCTATAAGGGCGATTTTACGGTAATCATGGGTAACTCCGGATCCGGAAAAAGTACACTTTTATATGCACTTTCCGGTATGGACCGCCCGTCTCTTGGTACCATCACCTATTATGTAAGTGACGATGAGGACCATAAAGATACAATCGCAAACGGCGGTGCGGGAATCGAAATTTCCAAATACAGCAACGACAAGCTTGCCAGATTCCGCCGCGATCACGTAGGATTTGTTTTCCAGCAAAATTACTTAAATGATTCGATGAGCGCACTCGACAACATCTTAGTATGCGGACTTTTGAAGAATACGGACAGGAAAGCGTTAACGAAGCGTGCGGAAAGCCTTCTTACCAAGGTTGACATGACCGCGCAGGACTGGAGAAAATTCCCGGCACAGCTCTCCGGCGGACAGCAGCAGAGAGTTGCCGTAGTCAGGGGCGTGATTAATGAGCCGGAAGTGCTTTTCGCAGATGAGCCTACCGGTGCTTTGAACTCACAGAATACGGACAACGTACTTGATATTCTCTCGGAACTGAATGACTCCGGACAGAGCATCGGCATGGTAACCCATACTTTTAAGGCA